>JASFWU010000029.1:0-14505 GCA_050049035.1 Akkermansiaceae bacterium
ATCGATTCACAAACCTATCTCTTTCTTGATGAGGTCATTGGTCGTCCCGAAATGTCGACCACCATTACCGGCCATCCCACTTGGGGGCCCCAGATGCGCGATGCCCTGTTGGAAATCCCCACCATTTCCCTGATCACCCAGGAAGAAATCCCGCTTGATGAACCAACCGTCAACAACCCGCGCGAGATTCCCCTTTCGATTGAGATGATCATGCCGGACGGAAGCCGTGGCTTCCAGGCCAACGCCGGGGTCGAGCGCTTCGGTGGACCGTTCACCTTCTTCGACGGGAACAAGAAGAACCTCCGCATCAGCTTCAAGGAGATCTACGGCCCCCGACGTCTTCGCTACAATCTCTTCGATGATGTCAAATACGGGGCGGAAGACGCCACCGATAGCTTCGATCAGTTTCTCCTGCGCAATGGCAGTCACGATGCCATTTTCTTTGAAGGCTACGCCCGGCCCCGAAACGGAGCTTTCGTGCGGAATCGTTACTTCCTCGACCGTCAGTTCGAGATGGGTCACAACTCCCTGCGCGGGAAGTTTGTGCACGTCTATCTCAATGGCGTTTACAATGGCCACTACCATCTCATGGAACGTCCCACCGCCGATCACATGGCCGAGTATTTTGGTGGTGACGAAGACGACTACGATGTCGTTCGGGGCCGCAGCGGACTTGAGTATCAGTCCGGCAGCGAGGACGCCTGGGAGACTGTTATTTCCAACTCCAGCAACTGGGCGGTCATGCAGGAGTATCTGGATATCGACAACTACATCGACTACATGCTCCTCAACTTCTACGGCGGCAATGACCACGATTGGTATCCCAACCACAATTGGGTGGCCTCCAGAAGAAGGGACCCCAGCGGGCGCTTCCGGTTCTTCATGTGGGACAGCGATTTCCTCAACCGGGCAAGACTTCCTGATGGAGGCAATACCGTCGACAACGGCGGTCCCTCAAACATCCTCAGCGGTTTGAGAACGATCCCCGAGTTTCGGGATCGCATGGCGGATCGAGCCCAAAAGCACTTCTTCGGGGACGGGGTTCTCAGTGCCCAAAGCGTCAACGAAGACTTCAATGCCTTCGGCGCCGAGTTGGCGACTTCGATCATCCCCGAAACGGCCCGGTGGGGAAATCAAAACACTCCGTTCTACACTCCCGACACCTTCCAAAATGCCATCTCATGGCTGGCCAATGACTACCCCAACGGCGATGCCCGACCCCGAGTGGAGACGGTCATCCAGCACATGAGAGCAGCGAACCTCTTTCCAGATGTTGATGCGCCATTGCTCAGTCAATACGGAGGCGAAGTCTCACCGGGAGTCGAAATCGCCATCAACCACGACGAGGGGAATCTCTACTACACGACTGATGGTTCCGATCCCCGCCTCGAAGACGGATCGATCAATCCCGACGCAATTTTGATTGGCGACCCTTTTGCGCCAAACACAATCATCCCGAGAGCTTCCACCTGGAAGTACGACGACTCGAAGGTCGATCCCGGTTTTTTCTGGTATCGGTCCACTTTTGACGACGCTTCCTGGGATGAAGGGCAGGCACCCATTGCCAACGGAGGATTGTCCGGTGCACCGACCAACACCACGGCCTTTGCCGGGACGACTAAAGGCCTCACCTTCTACGCGCGAAAAACCTTCAACGTCACCGACGCCGACAGCTTTGTTTCTGCTGCCGTGAACATCATTTACGACGATGGCTTCGTCGTTTACTTGAACGGTCAGGAGATCGCACGCGAGAACATGCCTCCCGGCCTGGTCAGCATCAACACTGAGGCTCTCGCCAATGGCAACGAGGAAGAATACGAGAGCTTCCCGTTTGATGTCTCACGGCTCGTCGAAGGAGAAAACCTCATTGCCATCGAGGTTCACAACCGGAACATCAACAACATCGACATTGGTTTCGATCTCGAGATGGTGGGTGAATCCCGGAATCCTGCCCGTGTCATTACCATCGATGAAACCAGCACCCTGAGGACACGGGTTCTGGGACCGGACCCCGAAAATCCGGAATGGAGCGCCTTGACCGAAGCCACTTATATCACCGACCAGCCTGCCGCCTCCGGTAATCTGGTCATCTCGGAGATTCATTACCATCCCAGCGAAGCTCAAAATCCGGACGCCGAGTATATTGAGCTCATGAATATCTCCGATCAGCGGATCAGCCTCGCCGGAGTATCGTTCACTGCGGGTATCTCCTTCGACTTTGATTCCCAGGCAGCACTTGAGGCCGGAGAGCGGGTGATCCTGGTCTTCGATGAAGCCCTTGCCCAGGCAGCATTTGGACCGGGGTTGAACATTGGCGGCGTCTATCTTTCGCGCCTTTCCAATGGTGGCGAACGCCTGACTTTGAGAGCAGCCGACGGATCCATCATCGAAGACTTCCAGTTCAATGACCAGGAACCCTGGCCGGTGCTCGCCGATGGCGCAGGCTTCAGTCTGGTGCGGGTCGCTCCCGGGGCAGCCAACAGTGGCGAGCAGCCGGAAGACTGGCGGGTCAGCCTCGCTCCGGGTGGCACTCCCGGCACCAGCGACTCGACCGGATACGATGCGGCGAGCGGCCTGAGCCTCATTGAGTATGCCACCGGGAGCACCTCCGGAGGCGTCCTTGAGTTTATCGGACAAAGCGCCATCTTCGAATACCAGCGGGTCCTTGGTGCGGACGACGTCAGCGTGGAAGTGCAGGTTTCTTCGGATCTCGAGAACTGGACAACTTCCGGAGTGACCCTCCTGCAACAAATCAACACACCCGGAGACACCGCTCGAATGCGTTTCCTTTTGCCCCTGCCCGATGGCAACCGGGTTTTCACCCGCCTCCGCACGGTTCTTCACCAATAACAAACGGGTCCATTCCTTTGGATCGCAGGTATTGCAGAGCCAAGGCCTTTGTGCCATTCTGTCGCGCCTGTGAAATCTGCCGTTCTTGAGAAGATTCTCTCCCGTCTCGACCAGATCGAGCCGGAAGAAGTCCAGGCGCTTCTCTCCCGCCTGGTTCGCGAGAAGGGATTTCTGCAGAAGGTCTTTGAAGCCTTGCAGGAAGGGGTTCTCCTGCTCGATACCGCCGGCGGGGTGAGCTTCATCAACCATGCAGGCTGCCGGTTTTTTGGAACCACACCCGAGGAAGCCCAGGGCAAAGTTCTCGAGAAAATTGTCCGTGGAGTGGACTGGAAAGCCTTGATGGAAAGCAACCGCAGCACGGTGAGCCGGGATCTAGAGGTTTTTTATCCCGAAAACCGCTACCTGAACTTTTACTTATCCCCAGTCGCCGAGGAAGGGGAAGCCCATCTTGGTCACGTCATGCTGGTCCGCGACGTGACCCGTTCCCGCCGGGAGGCCGAAAGGGAAATTGAATCGGAGAAGCTCAATGCCCTGACCCTTCTGGCAGCAGGGGTGGCACACGAAATCGGAAACCCCCTCAATTCACTCTCCCTTCACCTTCAATTGCTTGAACGTCGGATGCGTGATCTTCCCGAAGGTGACCGCGCTCCCCTGCAGGAACATCTTGGCACCGCCCGAAACGAAATCACCCGGCTCGACACCATACTCAAGCAGTTCCTGCAAGCCATGCGGCCGACCCAGCCGGAACGCAAACCGACCGCACTCCACCAATTGCTGGAAGAGTGCCTTCTCTCACTCAGTCCGGAACTCGAGAGCCGGAAGGTCCCGGTCAAGCTGGATCTTGCGGACGATCTTCCTTCGCTCGACCTCGATGCGACGCAGATCAAGCAGGCACTTTACAACGTAATCCGCAATGCCTTCCAGGCCCTTGACCAGGACGGAGGCGAAATTGCCGTCCGGTCGAGTGTCACCGACTACGAAGTCACTCTTTCCATCATCGATAATGGCACCGGGATTTCTCCGGAAGCGATGGGCGCCATGTTTGAGCCCTTTCGGACCACCAAAACAGATGGCACCGGCCTCGGTATGCTCATTGTAAGACGCATTCTCCGCGAACATGGAGGTGAACTGGAGGTTGAAAGCGAGGAAGGTGTGGGCACCAAGGTCACCTTGTATTTCCCACGTTCGGACAAGCGGTCCCGACTGCTTGAAAACAGCATTCCCATCGAAGTCTGAATCTCAAAGCCGTGAAAACCCTGCTCATTGTCGACGACGAAAAGCCCACCCGCGATGCCCTGCGCATGGCGCTCGAGGACAGCTTTGACTGCTATCTCGCCGCCGACCTCAAGCAAGCCAAACAGGTTCTTGAGTCGGAAGATGTCGACCTTCTCCTGACCGACCTGCGACTCGGCGCCGACTCGGGAATGGAAGTGCTCGATGCCGCCCTGGCCCGCCCCCAACCTCCGGTGGCGGTCATGATGACGGCATATGGTTCGGTCGACACCGCGGTCGAAGCCATGCGGCGGGGGGCGTGGCACTTTGTGACCAAACCGCTGAATCTCGATGAAGTGGAGCTTCTTCTCAAGCGGGCCGTTCGAAACCGCACCCTGGAGAAGGAGAATGTCAAACTGGTCGCCGAAAACGAAACCCTCAAACAGAGCAAAGCCAAGGCATCCCACGGGCTGGAACGGTTGATCGGAAAGTCGCCCCAGATGACCCGGGTCACTGAGAAGATTCTCCAGATTGCTCCCACCCGCGCCACCGTTCTGATCGAGGGGGAATCGGGAACCGGTAAAGAGGTCGTGGCACATGCCCTGCACGATCTCTCCGGGCGACCGGGAGAAAAATTCGTGGCAGTCAATTGCGCCGCTCTTTCCCCCCAACTTCTTGAGAGTGAGTTGTTCGGTCATGAAAAAGGCGCCTTTACCGGTGCCTCCCAAAGAAGGGTGGGACGATTTGAGCAAGCCCACGGCGGGACGCTTTTCCTCGATGAGATTGGCGAGATTGACAGCCAAACCCAGGTCAAACTGCTGCGAGCTCTCTCGGAACGCACCATCGAACGTGTGGGCTCCAACACCCCGATCAAGGTCGATGTCCGGGTCATTGCTGCCACCAACCGACGGCTCGCGGTGATGGTGGAGGAAGGAACCTTCCGCGAGGATCTGTATTTTCGTCTCAATGTCCTCGGAATCACCATGCCTCCCCTGCGCGAACGCAAGGAGGACGTTGTTCTTCTCGCCAACTCGTTTCTGGTGGAGTTTGCCCGCGAAAACGGCCGTCCCGAAAAACCCCTTACCGAAGCCGCCACGACTGCCTTGCTGGGGTATTCCTGGCCCGGAAACGTGCGCGAACTCCGCACGGCCATCGAGCATGCCGTTGTCATGTCGAACAAGGATTTCCTCGATCTTCAGCACCTTCCCGACTTCATCTCGGGGGGAGGCCATTTTTTCGAAAATCCGGCCTCAAAAAAGTCCCTTGCCCCGGAAGAGGAATTTAACTTGCATGCCCTCGAACAGCAGGCCATTCAAGGGGCCTTGCGCCGCACGGACGGAAACCGGACGAAAGCGGCCGAGCTCCTTGGCATCAGCCGCCGAACCCTCCAAAGAAAACTACGCGACACCTCGCTTCCCGAGCCCTGAAATAAATCATGATTGATCCCAACAAAGTCGGCGGCCTCGACGCTGCCGTCCTTATCCGTCGCCTCCTCTTCTTCATCCTCCTCTTTGGCCTGGTCTTCTACTATCTCGTGCTTCGGTTTGACGGGCTCACCGATCCAAATGGAATGGAGCAGGCCCAAATTGGCCGGGAGATCGCCCGGGGCAACGGGGCCACCACCAAAGTGATCCGCCCTGCCGCCATCTGGCAGGCACAGAAAATGGAAAAACCGGAGATTCCCCTCAATGGTTTTTACGACACCTACCACTCGCCCCTGAATCCCTACCTTTACGGTGCGGTGCTCATGGCAGTGGAAGGGGGTGATTTCGAGAAGTACCAGTTACAAGACCAACGGAAGGACAAAAAGAACACCATCTATCGTCTCGATCAGGTCATCTCGGCGATTGCCATCATCTTTTTCCTCATATCGGTGGGCGTCAATTACCTCCTCATTTCAAGGATCTTTGATGTCCGGATTGCGGGGGTTACCGCCCTGCTGATGATCCTTTGTGACCTGATGTGGAAATTCACCCAGACCGGGTTGCCCCAGATGCTCATGCTGATGCTGTTTTCATGTGCTCTTTTCTTCATCTACCAGGCCATCGAGGGCACTGTTGAAAACAAACTCACACTTGGATCGGTTGCGATTGCGGCCGTTTTCCTTTCCCTGCTGGCCCTGGCCCACTGGCTTGCCATCTGGATCGTTGTCGGGTTTGTGCTGTATGCGGTATTCTTCCTGCGCCCCAAGGGGGTCAGTGGTCTGATCACCCTGGGGATGCTCCTCGTCTTCAGTCTTTACTTTATCGTGAAGAATCTCGAATGGACGGGCACTCCCGGAGGAACCGCCTTTCTGACGCTCTACGGAGGTTTGACGACCTCCGAGGAAGCCATCATGCGGACCAGCGATCCCAGTGACCAGACCTACCAGGTGATTTACAACCTGAAGTCACTGATGATCAGCGTGACCACCACGATGCTCCGTCAAGCCAACCAGGCCTACACCAACCTCGGTTCGATCATTGTGGCCCCGCTCTTTTTCTTTGCGCTGCTCCACCCGTTTCGCCGTCCGCCCATCGCGGCCTTTCGGTGGGTCGTTCTTCTCATGTGGATTATGGCGACGGTCGGAATGGCGATGTTTGGCCTGTCAGACAGTCCAACCGACTCGAACCAACTGCACATCCTCTTTGCGCCCATTATGTCGGCATACGGACTCGCCTTTGTCTCGATTCTTTGGAGCCGCCTCGAACTCCCCGGGAACAGCGCCATCGCAAGAGTTGGTCACTTTGTGGTTGTGGTGATCCTGAGTGCCGGCCCGTTGATCCTGACCGTTCCCCGAACTCTTGACCGTGCCCTGGCCTCAACCCGCGGGTCCAAGGCGGTTTGGCCGCCCTATTTTCCTCCGGCCCTGAATCGAAGTCTTCACGATGCCACCGGGGAGGACCAGGTGATTTTCACCGACCAACCCCATGCCGTGGCCTGGTATGCCGATCGCATTGCCATCTGGCTCCCTAAACGAATCGGTGAATTCGAAGATCTGGAGCAGCTTGCCAGTGACCAACAACTCGAAACCGCCGGGATCCTGATCACTCCTTCTTCCTTCGCCAATGATGCCTTTTATCGCCCTTACAATTTTGGCTCGAGCGAAGAATTTTCGGCCATGATGCTCGACGGGCCGGTTTTTGAGTCGACTAAGGTCAAAACGCCGGGGGGACAGGAACAACCGATAATCCCCTTGGGATTTATTTCATCGAAGTCTCCCGACCTTTCCAAAGTCCGGACCACCTTCCCGGTTGTCGAGCGTCTCTTCGGCGGGCGGATGACCTACTTCACCAAGAAGCCGATCATTGCCCGATAACTTACGTTCATTCCTCACCTGGTGCCTGCAAAAAAGAAATCAGCCTCATCCCCGGTCGCTTCCTCGTTTGAAGAAGCGGCCAACGAGCTTGAGGAGATTACCAGACGTCTCGAAGACGACCCGACTTCGCTGGACAAACTGCTCAGTGACTTCGAAAGAGGACAGGCCCTCTTGAGCTATTGCCAGGACGCCTTACGTTCGGCGCGGAAACGACTTGAACCGATCGAGGCCGATGTGCCTGAAGACGACGGCGGGTCGACTTACCAACCAGATCTCTCCGACAAAGACGACGATGTCAGACTCTTCTAAAACACCCCTTCTGGACCAAATCCAGTCTCCGGCCGATCTCGACCAGCTGGAGTCTTCCTGTCTTCCGGATCTCGCCGAGGAGATTCGTGAAACCCTGATCAATTCCCTTTCCAACACAGGAGGTCATCTTGGCCCGAACCTTGGAGTGGTGGAGTTAAGCATCGCTCTTCACCGGGTCTTCGACTCCCCCACCGACAAGTTTCTTTTCGACGTATCCCACCAGGGGTATGTGCACAAGATGCTCACCGGACGAGCCGGGCAAATCGGAACCATCCGGCAATATGAAGGCCTGAACGGCTTTCTTCTGCGCACCGAATCGGAGCACGACTGTTACGGCGCCGGACATGCCGGGACCGCCGTGTCAGCAGCCCTGGGGATGGCATCGGCAAGGGATCTCAAAGGTGACAGCAACCACGTCGTGGCGGTTGCCGGAGATGCCGCCTTTACCTGTGGCCCGACCCTTGAGGCATTGAACAATATCGAGGAAACAACGAAGAAGTTCATCGTCATCCTCAATGACAATGAATGGTCGATCGACAAGAATGTCGGGGCCATCGCCAAATATTTCAACGCCCTCCAGACCCACCCGGCTTACAACGGCATCCGCTCGCGGGCGGCCAGTCTGGTTGAGAAGGTGGCCGGACCGGGCGCACGCAAGTTCGCGCACAAGATTGAGCGGAATGCCAAGAACATGCTCGTGCCGAATGTTCTTTTTGAAAAGTTCGGGCTGCGCTACTTCGGTCCAATCGACGGGCACGACCTGCCTTCCCTCGTCAAGAGTCTCGAGTATCTCAAGGAGCAGGACGAACCGGTCATTCTGCACATCATCACTGAGAAGGGCCGCGGCTATAAACCGGCACTTGAAAAACCGGGGAAGTTCCACGGTCTCGGTCCTTACAATGTGGAGGATGGATCCACCGCTTCCGGCGCTCCGACCTTCTCCGAGCTATTCGGTCGCGCAGTCACCGATTTCGCCAAAAAGGATTCTTCCATCACCGCGATTACCGCAGCCATGCCGGGTGGAACGAAGCTCGAGACCTTCAAGGCGGAGATTCCAGAGCGCTACTTCGATGTTGGCATCGCGGAAGAGCATGCCGCGCTTTTTGCCTGCGGCCATGCCACCCAGGGTCTCAAGCCTTTTCTCGCCATCTACTCGACCTTCATGCAGCGGGCTTACGACATGATTATTCATGACATGGCTTTGCAGGAGCTCCCGGTCCGACTTTGCATGGACCGCGGCGGGCTGTCCGGAGACGACGGTCCGACACACCACGGACTGTTCGATATCGGCTACCTCCGGCACGTTCCGGGCCTGGTTCACATGCAACCCAAGGATGAAGACGAGTTCATCGACATGCTCTGGACGATGGCAAATTACAGTGACGGACCAATCGCCATTCGGTATCCCCGGGGCAACGGTCCGGGTGCCAAGATCAAGGATGAGCCCGAGTTGCTCACCATCGGGGAGGCAGAGGTGATCCAGGAGGGCACCGACGTTTGCCTCATTCCCCTGGGCACCATGATGGAGCTCGCCCTGGAAACAAAGGCCACTCTTGAGGAACAAGGCCACAGCGTCACCCTCATCAATCCCCGCTGGATCAAGCCGCTCGATGCGCGAACCATCACCAAGTATGCCACTTCAGCCAAAGTGGTCTGCACCTTTGAGGACCACGTTCTCTATAACGGATTCGGACTCTCCATCATTGAACTGCTCCACGACGAGGTCATCGAGACCCCGGTCGAGCGAATTGCGTGGCCGGACGAGTTCGTTGAGCACGGGAAGCCCGACATTCTCCGCAAGAAGCACGGCCTGACTGCTGAAAATGCGGTGGAGAAAATCCTTCCCCACCTTGCTTCCTGATCGCGGAATCCGGGAGACAGGGTCTTATCCCATTTGTGAAAGAATCTGGTAGAACCGGATCACTGAAGGAAATCAACAGGCTGCTCAAAGGGAGGGACCGGCACCCTTTCACGGGGCTTTTGCCTCATGGCTGCTTGATCACCCGGTTGTGGTATTACTCCCCGAAGGCCCAAAGATGCTTGTCACTTCTCAGGATCAGCATCCCGTCGGCATAGATCGGGGAGGCAATAAGAGCCTCTCCCAGATTGCTTTCGGTGATGTCCTTGAGGCCCTCTTGCGAGACCTTGGCAAGGAAGACCACTCCGTCCTCACGGGAAATGCAAAGGGTCCCTCCCACCAGAATGGGCGAGGCGTAGAATGTCTTTGCTGATTTCGGGAGTTTTTCCTCCCACTTGACCTCTCCGGTTGAGGCATCAAGGCAGACCACCATTCCCCGCTTCTTGCCCCGGTCGACCACCTGGTAAACCAGACCATCGTGACCAACGAGGCTCGCCGCATCGACGGTTGGCATGGCCTTCCTCCATTTGACCGCCGACTTGGTGATATCTCCCTTCCCTTCGGGCTTGACCCCCATGAGGAACTCACCCCGCCCGTGGGGAACGACAACCATTCCATCGCTGACCACCGAGGAAGCAATGGTTCGCCACATCCCCTTGCTGTCTGGATTGATCCCACCGCAAGACCAGATGAGTTCACCGCTGGCAGCATCATGTCCGGTCAGGTGATCGGCACCAAAACACACCACGGTGGCGCGGCCGTCGATCTTCATGAGATGGGGCGAGGTATAGCTGTCGCCCGACTCCTTGGCGGTCTCGAATTTCCGCACCGTCTTCCAGTTCACCTTTCCCGACTTGAGATCGAAGGAAACAAGATAGGAATTTCCTTCGGTTTGCATCACCGGGATGATGACGGACTTCCCGAAAAGAATGGGCGAGGTTCCCTGGTCCCACCACAATTTGTCTTCGCCGTAGAGCTCTTGCAGGTCTTTTTCCCAGAGCTTCTTCCCATCGCTTGAACAAGAGACCACCCGGCCGGATTTGAAGTATCCAACCACCGTTTCTCCATCGGTCACCGGCGAAGAGTTGGCGCTGCTCCCCACCCGCTGTCCCCGACCCGGGGTCACCTTGCCTGTCACCACCCGCCAAAGTTCCTTGCCTTTCAGGTCGTAAGCCAAAAGGGCATCCTTCCCGTCAACCGGCGCAGTAAGGTAGAGCTTTCCCTTTGCAACCACCGGAGTGGAGCAGGCCCTTCCGGGCACTGCGGTCTTCCAACGCAGGTTCCCTCCTTCGGTCGAGAGTTTCGCAGGAATCCTGCCGGAAGCGAGGAAACCGTTTCCGTTCGGACCCCGCCACTCGGACCATTGTCCCGCTGCGTAGGAAGGCGAAAAGGCTGCCATCATCAAACTCAAGCTGAGAAGTGTTTTCATGATGGTGACGCTACGCCATCCCCCGATCGTCTTCCAAGTCCCAAAAACTCCCCTTTTTCAAATAGATCACCCGTGCGGGATCGTTTTCATCTCAAAGAATCCACCCGCCAAAAAAATGGCCCGTTCCCAAACTGGACGGTCGCTCTTTTCCACGGCGGTGTTAGCTTCGCCCCAACCTCAATCGCCCTTTTCGATCTCAAACAACATGACTCCCGAAGAATTTTCCGCCGAAATCGAGACCCGCTCCGCCTTTGTCGCCCCGCTCCGCGCTGAAATCTCCCGCGTCCTGATCGGACAAAACAAGCTGGTCGACCGCATGTTGGTCTGCCTCCTCACCGGAAACCACCTTCTCGTGGAGGGGCTTCCCGGACTGGCCAAAACGCTCGCTGTCAACACCCTCGCCCAAACCCTGCAGGCACGCTTCGGCCGGATCCAGTTCACCCCCGACCTTCTTCCGGCAGACGTCATTGGAACCCACATTTACAATCCCGGAACCCAGGAATTTACCGCAAAGGAAGGCCCGGTCTTCACCAACCTCCTCCTCGCCGATGAGATCAACCGGGCCCCCGCAAAAGTCCAGTCGGCTCTTCTCGAGGCGATGCAGGAGAAGCAGGTCACGCTTGGTGGCAAGACCCGCCCGCTCCCGAATCCCTTCCTCGTCATGGCAACCCAAAACCCTCTTGACCAGGAAGGAACCTATCCTCTTCCCGAGGCTCAAATGGATCGTTTTATGATGAAGGTGATTGTGGGATATCCGCAACGGGACGAGGAGCGCGAAGTGCTTCGCCGCATGTCCTCCACGGTGGAAGTGCCATCGGCCTCGGCGGTCACCACGCTGGAATCCATCACCGCTGCACGCACCTTGATCAACGACATCCATGTTGATCCCAAGATCGAGGACTACATCCTCGACATTGTTTTTGCCACCCGTGCCGAAGGTCGCCTTCAGCTGTCCGACCGTCAGGCCGGCCTTGACCTCTCCGCCTTTGACCCGCTCATCACCGCCGGGGCTTCGCCGCGAGCCACCATCCAGCTCATCCGCGCCGCCCGTTGCCTCGCCTTTCTCGAAGGACGTGCCCATGTGCTGCCGGAAGACGTCAAGGCCATTGCCCCCGACATTCTCCGCCACCGGATCATCGCCTCCTACGAAGCCCAGGCCGAGGACATGTCGGCCGACACCATCATCAACCAACTCCTCGACACCCTCCGCACCCCCTGATCACGATGCTCGCTTCCGAGTTAATGGAAAAGGTGCGGCGTATCGAAATCCGCAGCCGTCGGATTGTGCAAAACCGGACCGCCGGAGCCTGGCATGCTTCCTTCAAAGGACGCGGAATCGAGTTTGCCGAGATCCGCGAGTACCAGGAAGGCGACGAAATGAGAGCCATCGACTGGAATGTCTCGGCACGCCTTGGCTCCCCCTACATCAAGCTTTTCACCGAGGAACGGGAACAAAACGTCTTCTTCCTTGTTGACCGCTCGGCTTCCGGGCAGTTCGGGTCCGGCGCCACCACCAAGTCCGAATACACGGCAGAGGTCGCTGCGGTGCTTGCCTTCTCGGCAACCCTCAACAAGGACAAGGTGGGGCTTCTCCTCTACTCCGACCAGGAAGAGCTCCAGCTCGACCCGGGCCGGGGCCACCGTCATGTCCTTCGCATGATCCGGGAGCTTCTTGCCTTTGAACCCGAGTCCCCCCGGACCGACCTCGCCGGTGGCATTGAACACCTTCTCAAGACCACTTTAAAACGATCCATCGTTTTCATTCTCAGCGATCTCATCACCCCGTCTTTTGAAAAGCCTCTTCGGGCGCTCGCCCGCAAGCACGAGGTTATTCTTCTTCACATTTCCGATCCCATCGAACGATCGCTGCCCGACATTCCCGCGCTCTCCATCAGTGATCTTGAAACCGGCGAGGTCACCCGGCTCACCCGCAAAGATGCCCGGGCCCTCGCCGCCCGCACCACCACTTCCGCGGAACAGGCTGCCTCCACCTGCCGGCGGGCCGGTATCGATTATGTCCCTCTCGATACCGCCACCGACTACCTTCCATCGATCATCGCCTTGTTCCAGCGACGAATCTCCCGCCGATGACCAAGCCGCTTACTGTTCTGAAAGCCAGCCTCATTGCCGCCCTTCTGATCGGCTTGGTTTTCTGCTACCTGTTTTTCCGGGTGTGGCAAAAGAACGAGGGCCCTGACTTGATCAGTCAAGCCTGGTCGGCTGATGAAGTCGTTCTCGGGGATTCGGTCACCCTGACCATCAATGTCGAAGTGCCCTGGCACCGTGAGTTTGTTGATGCCGCTCCGTTCAGCCATCCCGACTTTCTTGTTCCGGTCCGCGATGAGGCCACCTTCTCGAAAGGTTCGCTCTCGCCACTTGGCACCCGCAACTGGACCCTCACGGTTCCCTTCGTCGCCACCGACACCAAGCCGGTAGACGGCCTGGCGTCATCGTTCTCGCTCAAGGGCACAGACCGGGTCTCACCAAACGCAGTCGATGTTCCCTTGCCACCTCTTCAAGTGAACCTACCCGTCGAAATCCCGGAAACCCCCGACGCGCCAGGCGAGTTTCTCACTGAAGAAGAACCTCCCAGGAAGATCACTATTCCACCAATCCCCGAGCAGGTCATTCCACTGTGGGCGTGGGTGGCCATTGCCATCCTGGTGGCTGCCTTGATCATTTTTCTTCTTAAGAAAACAGGCATCATCAAGACCACTCCTCCGTGGGAGAAAGCCCTTGGCAATCTGGCCAGGTTGGACCCCGGAACCGAGCCGGTTCCTTTTTACTCACGCCTCACTGATATCCTGAAGCAATACACCGCCGAGCGGTACGCCCTCCGCGCCCGTTCGAAGACATCCGCCGAGTTCCTCGAGATCATCAAAGATCATCCCGACATTCCCAAGGACCAGCTCGAAGAACTCGCTGGTTTTGCAAGGCTCGCCGATGCCGTCAAATTCGCAGATCATACTCCGGATTCGACCAAGGCCCCGACCTTCCTCGGCGTCATTCGGGATTTCGTGACCAAAACCACCCCTGCCGATGAGGAAAAAGAAAGGGCCTGAGCCCTTTCTGGTCCAAGTTTGGAATTCTCCAAAAAGCAGCGGCCCGCGTTTCAGTTTCCCTACTCCAGGATCCAACTCTTTGCCACCACGTCCTCGATGACGACCTGACGATTCGAGATGACACTCCCAGTCTTTGAGAGTTTGAGAATCATCGGCTTCGTTCCGCTATCCGACTCGAATTGCTCGGAAAGAACCCGATCCGCTCTGGAGCCCCGCCTCACATATCCGTTCAGAGGCTTGAGCAGTCCGGCCCGCCAGACGGTGTAGGACTGCCACTCGGACGAATCCTTGAACTGGTCCTCATAGTTCTGGGAAGGCCGTACGATCAACCGTGCCGTGGCATTCTCAATCTCGCCGTTGGTAAACTCCTCCCACCCTTCATTTCTCGCGATAACACAATCCCAATCCACCTTGGGCTCCCCTTCATACCATTGCTCTCCGGAATCATCCCAAACGACCGCCAGTAACCGTGGTTGGTCTCCGGCAA
>JASFWU010000249.1:0-4576 GCA_050049035.1 Akkermansiaceae bacterium
GACCGTGCCCACCACCGCGTGTTGGTGTTTTTCCACCAGACGCGAAAAGGCCGACTCATCCCCACGAGCAACGAGTGCCATCAAGGCGATATCCTCGTCGTTCGTGTCGTCTCCCATCGGTCGGTTGATCTAACCCAATCAGACGGGAGCAGTCGCGTTAAAAATTCAACCTTCCTCGGCTTCGATGAGATCCTGGTAGGTCTGACGTTTTCGGACCACGATGGCCTTGTCGCCATCGACCAGAATCTCGGCGGGAAGTGGGTGGGAATTGTAGGTTGAAGCCATCACCATCCCGTAGGCCCCGGCGCTCATCAGGGCCACCAAACCTCCGGGTTGAATGCCGGCAATCTCCCGGTTCTGACAGAAAAAGTCGCCACTTTCGCAGATGGGTCCGACCACATCGACAGTTTCGGCGTCGTCACCCGTTTGGGAGACCGGGACGATTTCGTGATAGCCTTCGTAGAGAGCCGGTCTGATGAGCTGGTGCATTCCGGAGTCGACGATCTTGAAAGTCTTGGTGGTGCCTTTCTTTTCATAGAGGCATTTTGTGACCAGGACGCCCGCATTTCCCGCGATAAAACGACCGGGTTCGAGAAGGATCTTGAGCCCGAGAGGCTCGAGGAACGGGCGGATGGCCGCGGCATAGTGCTCCGGGGTGAGGGGGCGTGACTCCTCGGGCTGGTCGGTCCACCAGCTTGCCGCGCCGGAAGCGAGTGCCTCGTCGTAAATGATCCCGATGCCGCCGCCAATGGAGAAGAACTCGATCCCGTATTGTTCCTTCAGGGCCGCCGCGAGCGGAGCGACCTTTTCGACCGCTTCCACGAAGGGAGAAACCGAGGTGAGTTGAGAGCCAATGTGCATTTGGAGGCCCTTCAATTTGAGATGAGGGAGGCGCGATGCTTGTTCGTAAGCTCCTTCGATGTACTCAAAATCGATCCCGAACTTGTTCTCCGACTTGCCGGTTGAAATATATTTGTGGGTTTTTGCGTCCACATTTGGATTCACGCGGAAGGCGATGGGGGCGGTCAGTCCCAGATCCCCGGCAACCTCATTGATGAAGATCGCTTCTTCGACTGATTCCACGTTGATTGAGTAGATTCCTTGCTCGAGGGCATACTCGATCTCGGCCCGTGTTTTGCCCACTCCGGCAAAGGTGCACTTTCCCGGATCTCCGCCCGCCTTGATGACACGAAATAATTCGCCGCCTGAGACAATATCGAATCCACTTCCCAGCCCTGCGAGGAGCTTCAGCACGGATAGGTTTGAATTCGCTTTCACGGCGTAGGCGACCTCGTGATGTAGTCCCTCAAAAGCCGAGTCGAGGCTGGTGAAGCGCTCGCGAAAAGTCGCGGCGGAGTAAACGTAGAGTGGGGTGCCATGCTCGGCGGCGAGGGATGCCAGCGAGAGGTCTTCACAGTGCAGTTGGCCGTCGGAATAGTGGAATGAGTGCATCGGAAAGCGGCGTATGGTCGGTTTCATTCCGGGGGTGTCAAGACCTCACGCGAGAACAAAAACAACCTTATCGAAAGAAAAGGTGAGCATTTTTCCGAGAAAATGGTCTTTGTAGGAAATGCCAGAAAACGTTCGTGACCCAAGGAGTGGAAAGCGTTCCGTCATGCTTCAGGCTCCGGGGTGGAATCTGGCCACGATCGGATCAGCAATCTTGATCCTGGTTTACTTCGCTGTCTGGCTCGCCTTTCTGGCCGGAGGGGAGGAGGTCTATCGGGACATCTATCTCAAATGGGGAGGTCTTTCCTGGGAAGGGGTGGCCTCGGGAAAGGTCTGGCAGTTGGTGACGCACTCTTTTTTGCATGGAACCCCGCTCCATCTGGTGATCAACGTGCTCCTTTTTTACTACGCGGCGGCAAGATTGAGTCACTTTTTGAGCACATGGCGGGTTGTTGCTCTTTTCCTCCTGTGTGTGGTCGGCTCCGGCCTGGCCCATGTGATCGCCCAAGCCGTTTTTCCGAATCTTGATGTTTTGGTGGGTGCTTCCGGCGGAATCACCGGACTGCTTTTGGGATTCTTTTCGATTTCGCCCGAGTCCCGCATGATCTTCTTCAAGGTTTCGGCGGGAAATCTCTCCAAAGGGGTGTTGATCGCCAGCTTGGTGCTCTTTGTGGTGAGCCCGGCTCTCGGCCTTCCGGTGGTGTCGAATTTGGGCCGGATCATGCAAGGTGTCTTTGGACCTTCAATTTTTCAGGCGGCACACCTGGTTCATTTTGCAGGAGGGGCGCTAGGGTGGTTCCTTCTGGCCAGATTTCTTCCCCGCCTGTTGAATCGCGACGATCTTGTCCGGATGAGGCTGGAAGGGGAGGCCCGCGCCAGCTTACGATAATTCGACGGGCGATTGACGCTTTGGGATCCTGCTGATTGACTTCGCTCCGATGCAAGCGAGGACGGTTTTAGTGACGGGGGGAGCGGGATACATCGGTTCCCACACGGTGAGACTTCTTCACGCCGAGGGGTTTCGCGTCGTCGTCCTCGACAACCTGGTCTATGGGCACCGCGGTGCCGTGGTGGATGAAGGGGTGGAACTGATCGAAGGATCCGTTGGTGACAAGAAGCTCTTGAACGAGCTGTTTGAAAAGTATCGATTCGACGGAGTGATTCATTTTGCGGCTTATGCCTATGTCGGTGAATCCGTCCAGGATCCACTGAAGTATTACCGGAACAACACTGCCGAGCCACTGACCTTGCTGGAGGTCATGTCCGAGCACCAGTGCAAGGTTCTCGTTTTCTCCTCAACTTGCGCCACCTATGGCGAGCCGGAGCGGCTTCCCTTGACCGAGGATCATCCGCAGAATCCCCTTAGCCCTTATGGCCGGAGTAAGTTGATGGTCGAATGGATCCTCAAGGATTGTGATGTGGCCTGGGGGCTCAAAAGCGCCGCACTCCGGTATTTCAATGCAAGCGGGTGTTCAACGGACGGAGCCATTGGAGAGGACCATGACCCGGAGACACACCTGATTCCTCTGGTCTTGATGGCCATCAAGGGCGAGCGACCGGCCATCACGGTTTTTGGAACGGACTACCCCACCGAGGACGGGACCTGCGTGCGAGACTACATTCATGTCGAGGATCTTGCTGACGCACACCTGAAATCCCTGCAGCTTCTTTTTGATGGGGGGGAATCATTGCAATGCAATCTGGGAACCGGGACCGGGGTTTCGGTAAAAAAGATCATCGATCTGGCCGAAGAGGTGACCGGGCTCGAGGTGCCTGTGGATTTCGGGGAGCGGCGTGCCGGTGATCCGGCCGGACTTTTTGCCGACCCGGCGCTGGCTAAAAATCTCCTTGGATGGGAGGCTCGCCACCAGGACCCGCGTGCCATGATCGAGTCCGCCTGGAAGTGGATTTCACAAGAGCACGGGGGTCATTTTCCGGAGAATTGAATCGACATACATTGTAACTACCCTTTATACCTTGTCCCAGAAGAACATTCGGTTAAGTTCCAAACAGTAAACACACACAAATATGATACTGAATCAAAGGATCAAACGGTCGTGGTGGGCGAAGAGCCGCGGCTTTACCTTGCTCGAGCTGCTGGCGGTCATGGCGATCATCGCGATCCTGCTGACCCTCGGTGCGGTTGGCCTTAGAAGGATGGGGCAAGGGCAGGGGGTGAAGGCCGGATTAGCGCTCGGAGAGAGTCTTCTGGCACAGGCCCGGAGCCAGGCAATCAACCAGAATGCACCGGCCCGCTTGATTATCCACGGTGATATGAACGATACTGATCCAATCGAGCGTGATCGCTATCGCCGCCAAATGATGGTGGTTTATCAGGAAAGAGACGCCCAGGGACGAATTCTTCCCGGATGGAAGCGGTTGGGATCTCCGGTGTTTCTTCCCACCGGTGTTTATTATGCCGCCGAACTGAGCAGGACCGACATGCAGGCCGGTTCAGGGAATATGCTTCCCATGGAGCCTCATCAGCTGACCGGCTTGCCTGGAGACTCACGGAACTGCCATTACTACGAGTTCAACGGCCAGGGGGTGTGCACTTCGCCCGGCTCGGGTTTCGTAGTTGAGTCCGGTGCCCGCCCGCCCGGACAGGCTCGTCCCAACCTCGGAGGTCGAAGGGATCTGGGTGGCTTCGTTGTTCTGAAAAGCGGTGCGACCAGCTTGATCCGCAATATCGAAAACCTCGGAGCGGTGGGAACCCAGTAAGCAGACAGTAGTATTTACCTGACATGAAGATTCACACATTCAGAACGGAGCGGAATGGCTTCACGCTTGTCGAAACGGTCATTGCCATCGGGATCCTGACCGTTTTGCTGACCGGCTTTCTTGCGGTGTTCGGCCCGGCTGCCCGTACGATCCGTAAGACCCTTTCCATTGATGAGGCCAGCCGCCTGCAAGACACCCTTGTTCTTGAACTGACCACTCTTCGAGATGGAGAGGAAATCAACCGGTATCAAGGAGACACCTTTCTGAAAGCCATCGATTGGATCGCGAACTCAGAGGAAGCGGGCGAAACCATTTTGATTTACAAATACCGGGCTTTACCGGGTCAACAACGTCCCGATGGTTCCTTGGCCCCAGCCGGACGCCAGCTTGGAATCTCCAACCAGGA
>JASFWU010000030.1:0-14413 GCA_050049035.1 Akkermansiaceae bacterium
ATTGCGACGATTTACGAGAAGCTTAAGGAACCGGAAATCGCGGCGCAGGAATATGTCAAACTGGCCTACAAGTATCCCGAGTCCGAACACCTCGCCACCTCCATGGTGCGACTGGGCAGCCACTTTTTGAAGAAGGCAGCGAAGTATGAGACCGAGTCGAAAGCCCTTCTTGAAAAAGAAGACGACAAGGACGCTCTTTTCAAAGGGGAAGCACTCGGAAAGATGGCTGCCAAGGAGTATCTCAAGACGGCTCAGATTTTCAGCCGAATGCAGGAACGTTTCCCAAATCACGACATGGCCGGACCTGCCGGGCTCCGCGCCGGTCAAGCTTACATGAGAGCAGGGGAATTGAGCGAAGCGATTGCAGCTTTTGCCCGGGTCATCAGTGAGAAGAGTTACGACGGTAAGGAGATCAGGTCGCAAGCAATGTACTGGACCGGGAAGTGTTATCAGGACAAACGCGAACTGATGGCAGCTTACTCAATGTATAAACGGCTGACCTACGATTTTCCGGAAAGTGAATGGGCGGCTTACGCCCGTGGACAGCTGTCGGAGGGGGCATTGCTCAACCTCGAATACGAGTTGGAAATGAAACGATTGGAGGAAGACGAATGAGAACTGGAGGGATGATGAAAATGTTGCGGATTCTCGCGGTTGTTGTTGGAGGATGTTCTTGCGCTCTGGCTGCTCCACTTGATGACCGGATCAAGGCCTTCAAGGAGGCTTCGGAGCAGAATGAACAGGCAGTCCAGTCGGTTCTTGATGCCGGATTGAAGGAGGGGCGCTCCGCCCGGGCTTTTGCCGCGGTCAAGGGGTGGCTGGCCAATCAATCGACCGATTCGTCACGGCTTCTCTTTGCTGCCGGTCAGTCGGCGGAGTTTGCCGGTGAATGGGAGGAGGCGGTGGGATTCTACCGCAAGCTCCTCAAAAAGCAGCAGGTTGATGCAAAGGTGGCGGCACAGGCCGTGCCTTCGATTTATCGCCTACTCATCAATCAACTCGGAAATCCCGAGGTGGCGTATCTCCTCATGAAGGAAGACGGCAACCGTCTTCGCAGCTTTGGTCGTGCCCGCCAGTTCGACGGTTGGTTTCTCAGAAGAGCCATGGACCGGAGTGACTTTGCCGCGGTTGCTTCCAGATTGGCGGAGGTCTACGGGACGGATGGTGGTCTTGACTACTACCAGCCATTCCTCACCGAGCTTTTTCAAAACCTCGAAACCTTCAACCACGGAGAAAAGGAGGTTCTCGATTCACTCGTGAAGTTATCGGGAGCAAAGCGCCTTGATGCCGGAAGCAAGGCTCGTTTGATTTGGATCAAGGAGATGGTGCCGCTCGCCGCCGAAATGGCTGAGAGGCTTGGCGCGCGAAGAAAAATCGCCGAGTCCTCCATGGATGATGCCCTTAAAGCAGCCTCAGCTCTCGTGGCCCTTTTGCCCTACGAGGGTTCGCTCTCGGTGGCCAAAGGCTGGATGCATTTCAATGCGGGTGACTCGCGATACTTCAAGACCTTCGTGACACCCCGCCGGGAAGAGAAGGTTGCTCCAATCCTGAAAGCCCTTCCTAAACTTACCACCGACCAAGCCCGTAAGGTGATCGGCTTGAAAGTGGCGGAAGCCAAGAATCGCAATATCGTCGGATACCTGATCGAGCTGACGGAAGCCCGCCAGCTTGTTCTCGATTACCCCGCTGTTTTTAACTCGCTTGCAGCGCCCGAGGTTCCTCTCTTTGACAAGACTCTCACTCCCGAATTTGCGGCAAGAATGGCCCCAAACCTTGCTCGCAGTCCGTCTGGTGATGCTGCCATGGTTCGTTTGTGGGCTCGTCCGGAGCGGAAATACGGTGCGGCGGTTGATGCCTTGATGGCTTCCGAAATGTGGCGTTTTGATGAGATCAAGAATGCGACGCACGGACTCTGGCACAGCGGGATGTTTGAGCGGGATGTGAAGTATGAGGAACCGCACAAGAAGTATGCGAAATTTACTCCTGCCTATCAGAGCTTGAAAAAGGCGGTTGGCTCAAAAGCTTCCCAGAAAGATCGTCTCGCTGCCTTCGAAACCCTGAGGAAAGACCTTCTTTCGGCGGACCCAAAAATGCCGGCCGGACTGTTCCTTTGGGATGAGCTCTTCGCCAAGGCTCCCGATGTCGACACCGTGACCATGCTTCGTTCTTTGGTTACCAAAACCGGGGGAGAGGACGGGGTTCTTTTGAAGCGTGCCCTTGGCAAAGCAGTCTTTGGAAAGAGCGGACGGATGCCCTGGACTCCGGTCGCGCAACAAAACCATTCCCGCTTTCATCAACAACCGACTCGCAAGGCTGCACCAGGCTTCATCGAGGAATTGGGGAAGATGGTGAAATCGCAGAGTGCCTCCGGAAAGTTATCTCCGGTCATCTTTGGGATGTGGCTTCACAGTGTGGATCCCAGGAAGCCCGAGTCAAAGGAGCTGATGAAGGCCATTGCGGCATCGAAAGGGTATGCCAAGCTCGATCGGGCCTATCGCAAGACAGCGTCCGACGTTCAGTATTTTGGTCATCTGGCGCTGACTCCTGATTTGGGTGCAGCCAGACCGGCCTACTTGAGTCGCGACCTTCTCTCACTGACTGCGGACGCTTCACCTGCCCAAGTGGAGGGAGCCTTGAAGAAGGCGATTAACCAGGTGAAAGCCGCTCCGGCGGTCACGGGTGTCGTTGGCTTGAGCCAGGTGGTAAAGGGGAAGACTTGGTCACCGGCCGTTCAGAAGATGGTGGTCTCCTTGTTCGCGGAAAATGCCCCGATCGGCCGCTATCCTGGCAAGCAGGGATACGAAGAACTCATCGTGCGGCTTGCCAAGGAATGGCGGGAAAAGAAAAACTGGGACGGGCTCGAGCGTCTCGCACCAGGGCTTTGGTTTGCTGCCATCACTCGGGAGCATCCCAGATCGTCTGGTGCGATCGAACTGTCGCTGCTTCATGAGGCTTTCCTCAAGGATGAGAAATTTTCGATAGCCGCTTCCTTTTCCCGGGCAGCTTTGCGAGGCGCGGCCGCGAGGGATCTGCTCAGCTCAACCGGCTATGATGTTCCGAAAATTGCCGAGCGGGTGAGGGCCGTCTCGGGGAAATCGGTTCTTGCGATTGGTGCGGTGGAGATTCCGGTCGAAACGACCGATCCGCGCTTCCCTATTTACAAATCGAATGCCGAGTTTGTGCAAGGGAATCTTGATTCTGCCTGGGAACTTTATCTGAAGGCTCCCGACCAGTTGAAGGAGGTCCTTCGGTCGACTTCAGCCGAATATGGTTTCTGGTTGTTGCAGAAAAACACCGAGACTGAGAACACGGGGCAGGCCGAGCAATTGGTGAAAGAGCTGACGATTTGGTCCCGCCAGGAAGCGGGCACCTTTAGTTCACAACAAGAGGCCGAGCTTAAGATTGCCTATGCGGATCTTGCTTTCCTGAAGGGAGCACTCCCGACATCCCGGGCATACTACCGTCGTGTTGCTGATGCCCAGGAGTACGTGGGAACGGAAATTGGCCTTCGAGCAGCCCTCGGCTCGGTGAAGGTCGATCGCTCTTCGAAGAATTTCAGCGCCGCGATGCAGGAGCTCGACAAGTTGATGCGGATCAAGGACCAGAACCTTCGGAACCGGGTGCGCTTCGCTCGTGCCGAGGTCTTCATGGATCAGGAAAGCTACAAGGAAGGTTTGGATGAAATCGAAGCGGTCCTGTTGCGGGAGCCCAAGCATCCAGATGCCCTCATTCTTCGCGGTAAGATTCACAATGAAATGCGCAAGCTGGTCGAAGCCAGTGAAATTGAATTGGGACCATCGCAGGAAAACACCGTGATCGTTCCAGGTGAGGCGGTGAAGATCAATCTGCGCGACCCGACCCTTCGGGTCTCGGGAGTCGGGGCCGACATCGAGGTCGAGATCTGGGCCAAGTCCGGTGACCGCGAGCGCGTGATGCTTTACCAACTGGGCGACAACAAGGAGAAGTTCCGTGCCGAGGTGCCAACCGCTCTTGGACCTCCGGTTGCAGGTGACAAGATCCTGCAGATTCTCGGTGAGGACGAAATCCGCTTCGGATACTCCAAGCGCTTCCGGGCCAAAATGGACGACCTGCCGGAGGATCCCAAGATCGTCATTGGAGTGGCATCCGATGCCGAGCTGGCCCTCACCGCCGGAGCTTTTCCTGCGCGAAAAGGGGAACGTCGTCTCGATATTGAAGAGCTTGGACTTTCAACGGCCCAGGCCGCGCTTGGAACCCGTTCCGTTCGCCCTGGCAATCCCGTTTATCTTCGTATCAATGATCCCGATCGCAGCCTGACTCCAAACGTCGATGAGATCGTGGTGACCCTGAACGCAACCAGCGGGGACGAGATCCGTCGGTTGAAGTTGAAGGAAACGGGGCCTTTCACCGGTGAGTTTCAAGCGGTCATTCCCACCAGCGGAGCCCAAGCTTTGGCCTTTTCTTCCGACAGCGCACCGGGTCGCGATCCTAATATGGCGATCAGCTCCGGAGACTATCCCGGCTGGCTGGGGAAAGTAGGTGACAGTGAGGAGCTCCCGGTCTTCGGGGTTGATTTGAATGACAACATTGAGTTGGGAACCCTGACTCTCTCGCCGGGTGAGGAAGGGAAACCGGTGACGCATTTTGTTCTGCAGTCTTCACTCAACGGAAAAGACTGGACGACTCGATTCCGTTATCCTGCCAAAGAGGACGCTACGGTTTGGAATGGATCGCCCATGGTGTCTTCGCTGCCTACTGATCGAAATGGAGTGGCCATCCCGATCGCCGAAGATCGAGGTCTTCCGGTCGCATGGCAGGAGGCCATGGATCTTCGGTCCTCAAGCAAGGCGTGCGAGTATCGTTCTGCGAACGTGAAGGGACTGTCATCCGGGGAGCTTCCCTTGATCACTTCGGGACACCCCAATCACTCCATTCTTGTTCGGTATCGGGCGATCTTTTATCTGCCCTCGCCGGCAGTGCGGAAATTCCAACTGACGGGATTGCCCAATGAAGAAGATCCACGAAAAGGACAGACCATTTTCCTGATCGATGGCCTGCCGGCTTCTGAGGAATCCGAAGACCCCATGATCATTGGAAGGGAGTTCGCGCCGGGACTCCACGAAATCGAGATTTGGAGACATGAAAGCAAATCGGCTTTGAAAAAACGCAAGCCGGTCCTGCTTTGTGACGATCAAGGGGGAGATCAGTTGGTTCCTTGCCCCGATGCCATGTTTGATCCTGCAATCTTCCCGGATCCGGTTCGGAAACTCCTGCCAAAGACAGCTGCCATGAAATCAGGCGGTCCGGGCCTGGCCTTCGAATTCGGAGAAGAGACCCGGGCAAGGATGTTTCGATTCGTCATCACCGGCTTTGAAGGAGTGGCTCCGGCGATCGGCAGCGTTTCCCTCACTGCAGCCGGGGGAGATGCGCTCCTTCCAGTCAAGGAGGACTTCATGGCCTTGCGTTCGAACGATTCACTCGAGGTGCTTCCCGGTGATCGCATCACTGCTCGCTACGAGGACCCGGTCAGCGCCACTCCCAAGCGCAACCGTCATCAACGAAGCCTCACGGTGGCCTTCAACAATGCCACGATTGCCGCTTCGTTTCTAAACTATGAAATGACCGACGAAGGTCGGGTGTTGGTTCTGGAGCCCATTCGCCGTTTCCGCTTCGACGATGCGGTGGCCATTGTCATCGATGACCCAGATATGGACGGTAGTCCGAAGAAGGACATTATTGAGTGCCGCATCACCGCTGGGAGCGGCGGCGAAGCGGTCATCAAAGCTGTCGAGACTGAAGAACACAGTGGTCGGTTTCTGGGACGGATCTTCCCCGTTGAAGGAGAGCCTTCCCGGGCTTCGGAAATCAAGATGAACAAAGGGGACTCTTTGACTGCGGTCTATCGGGACGTTGAAAATCTTGAGCCGGGGATTCCCTGTGATCGCACCGTGACCATTCATCATGCGGTTTACACCGATCCGGTGCTGGCAACCTATACCATCGCAAGTAAGGAGGTTGCGCTTCCGGAAGATGCCCCGGTTGCCTCCAGCGAGGTCAAAAAAGGCCGCAGGCTCTCCCCGGAGATCATCCATCCGCGTCGGGAGCTGAGCTATCTGCCTTCCGAGCAAGGCAAGGATCTAGCTGGTGTGGTTGGTGCAAGCATTTGTTTTGATGTGGTGGTTCCTCATCTTGCTCTCGCCAAGAGCAGCGAGATCAGGGCTTATGTGCAGACTGAGGCGGCACGGAAGGCTGCGGGACGTGAACTGAAGTCACCCTTCGATGTGAGTGTTCCGGGTACGATGAAGTTGACCGGACAGCTTTCAGGTGCCCCCGTGGAAGCTCCCACCGGCTACCTGGTGGAATCCGGGCCCAAGGCCTCAGGCAACGAGCCTCCGCTTGAGGAAGGACGATTTGCCTTCTCGGTTCCTCTTGTTCTGGGAGATCAGCCGGAGCGCAGTTTTGCCAATAAGGCCGCCGAATCACTTCCATCAAACGCCTTCCCCGATGGCTTGATTGTGCAGGCCGGGGATATTGTTCATATCGGATACCCCTACAAGGATGCCGCGGGAGAAGTGAAATGGCAGACCTCCAAGTGTGTCGTGGGAAGCCACGGCTTTCTTGATGTTATGGATGGCAGCTATCACGGGATCCTGCGTCGTTCGTTTGTGGGCGAGAAGATCTACCTTCGCGTGGTCGACCGTGGCCTTGACCGGACGGCTGCCCGCGATACTGCGAAAGTCACCCTGACTTCCACTAGTGGAGCAAAAACCGACTATGAACTTCGCGAGACAGAACCTCATTCAGGAGTGTTCAAAGGGGTCTTTGCCTTGAGCTACGCAGACAAAAACACGTCCGATGATCTACCGCCTGTTGCTCTCAACGGCTTCCCGGTCAAATACGGGGACGATGTGACCATTTCCTATGAAACGGGCGGAGCAGTTCAGTCGCATAAGGTTGTCGTCAACAAGGGAGCCGACGGAGTTGTCGAACCTTTCAGCAAGCGTTTTACCGGCGGCGACATGGCGGTTCGGACGAGCTTTACCTTGGCCGAGTGCTTCTTTGAGCTGGCGAAGAAGCACCGTGAGATGGAGCAGGAAAGTCTGGCCCGTCGTGAAATGGCTCATGCCCAGAAGCTGTTGGCGGAGGCCGTGGAGTCCCATCGCGACGATGAGATGAAGGCTCATGCCGAATACCTCCTTGGAAACCTGGCGCAGGAATATGCCGACCTCTCCAAGAACGAGGAAGCCAAGCTTCCGATGTATCAGGATGCCCTGGCCCGGTTCTCGAAAATCCCGGGGGATTTCCCGGAAACCGAGTTCGCTCCCAAGGCACAATTCAAGACGGCTTTGGTTTACGAGAAGATGGGGGAGTTCGACAACGCGGTCGAAGAGTACGTCAAACTGGCCTACAAGTATCCGGATGACGAGCTCATCCCCGAAGTCATGTCCCGTCTCGGAGGCTTCTTCCAGAAAAAGGGAATTGCGTTGAAGAAAGAAGCGGATCTTTTGCGGGAAAAGGATGATGAGAAGTCCAAGGCCGAGGTGCTCCGACTCGATAATCTTTCTTATCCCGAGTTCCTCAACGCCGCGATGGTCTTTGGAAAACTTCAGGAACGTTTTCCTGATGACAAGTTGGCCGGCCTGGCCGGGCTTCGGGCCGCCCAAAACTACATGCGTGCTCTCCAATATGAACCTGCTATCGCAGGGTTCGAAAAAGTTTACGACAACGAAAAGTATGACGGCGGGAGTGTTCGGGCCCAGGCCATGTATTGGTGCGGTTTGAGCTACGAACGACTTGAAAAGCCGGAAATGCAGGAAGCCTATCAGCTTTATCGTCGAATCACCTTTGATTATCAGGACAGCAAGTGGGCCAAGTATGCCCGGGGGCGTCTTGCCGATCCCGCATTCGCCAGCATCATCGAGAAGGAGAGGCTCGCCCGGGAAAGGATGCTCGAAGCCCTGAAAGAAAGCCGGGTCAAATAGAAGATGAACGCCAAAGCGAGACAGCTTTTCCGTGAGGAAATGGGAGAGATCGAACCTGATCTGGTCATCCGGACCAAGGCCCGGGTGGATGCCGGGCGCTGGTGGCGCCGGACACCGCTTTGGTTCTGCGTGGCGGGCCAAGATTTGGTCATGCTCGCAGTGGCTCGTCGCCGCTATTTCGCCCAGGTTCCCATCGCGGAATCCCGCGAGAGTTTTTACAACCACACCACCGGCGAGTTTGTCATTGTTCCGGGCGAAGAGCTCGGATTTCGCACCTTCTCCCTCCGTCCTCGCGACGCCCTGAAAGTTCTGGAATATCTCAAATCGTCAACCCATACACCTGCCAACAGCTAACCTGAAACCATTCATAAGTTATGTTAGAACATCTACTCAAAGGAGGACCCTTGATGATCCCCTTGATCCTTTGCAGCTTGATCAGCCTCGCCGTGGTCTTTGACCGATGGTTCGCTTTCCGGGAAAACCGGAAGATCAATACCCGCTCGTTGCGTTCCAAGGTCTTGTCCCATTTGCGGCAGAACGATCTTGATGCCGCCGCCCGCGAGTGTGAATCGGCCCGCGGACCGATCGCTTCGGTCATCCTTGCCGGGATTCGTTCCTATCAACAGCTCAAGGGGAAGAACGAGAGCTCTGAAACCATGCGCTTGGTCGTGGGGCAGGTCATGGAGGACTACAGCACCCAGGCCATGGGGGTGGTGAATCGTCGCTTGGATGTCCTGACCACCATTGGGACGGCTGCTCCTCTTCTGGGAATGACCGGAACAGTGACCGGAATGATTGCGTCCTTTGCCGGCCTGGCTGATGCCGGGAGTATTGGTGGCAGCGGGGGAGCTGTTGCGAATGGCATCGCCGAAGCGATGGTCACCACGGCGGTGGGTCTCATCGTAGCCCTACTGGCGGTGATTCCCCAAAGCGTTTTCAACCGTTGGTCCGACGAAATCGAACTCGAGATCGAGGAATCCAACAGTGAGGTTGTGGAGTTCATTCTGACTCATCATTAGGTAGCGGATCAGGAGATGAGAAAGCGCGAGCGAGGCGAGAAGAAGCACCGGACGGGTGAGGTCCCGACCGGGTCTTTCTCGGATATTGCCTTTCTTTTGATCATCTACTTTCTCGTCGCCACGACCTTGGTGAAGGTCAAGTCGATCACCGCGGATTTGCCTTCGGGCGAGAAGTCCAGTCAGTCCCAGTCAGCCAAAACTCCCACGGTGAGTCTGAAAGGGGATTTGATCATGTTTAATGACAAGAAGGTCGATCTGGCAGAGCTCAATGATCGACTGGCGGCCCTCGATCTCTTCGAGAAGGAAGGCGAGAAGAAAGTCATCCTTCTCGAGTCCGCGCGTGGCACGGCATACGGGCCCTACTACCAGGCGCTCGCGGCGATCAGTGCCAATGGCGGGGTGGTGGCTTTGGTGGAAGACGAAAAATAGGCAATGAACAAGCGTCAACAGCGGAAGAAAAAGCGCAGGGCCATTCCGGTCCCGATCGCCAGTATGGGCGACATCGCGTTTCTGCTGATCATCTTTTTCCTCGTCTGCAGTGAGGTTTCCAAGGAACGCGCGAATCTCGACGTGACCGACCCGAGATCGGAATACGTCGAAAAGAGCAAGGCGACGGTGGCCGCCCGGGTGGCCATTGATGCCGAGGGAACGATCTACTTCGATGGGGCACGTGTGGAGAGTTCGAAGGATGTGGAATGGGGGGTGCGGGCGGTCCTTGCCAGCACCGTTTCCGACGATCAGCGTCACGTTCAATTCAAGTGTGATGCCGCCCTTCCCAAGGAGACTTTTGAACCGGTGCTCAAGGCCATTGCCGAAGCCGGTGGAATTCTCGAAGCGGTTGGAAAAACCGAAAACGAATAGCTTTGGAAAAAATCAATTAGAATCATGAGTAGCGAAAAGAAAGCAGAGATCTCTCCGGACGAGTTGATGGAGAGTTTTCGGGGACGGAGTCTCAAATCGATCATCCTCTTTACCGTGGTGGTGCACGCCGTTCTCCTCTTGGGAACGAGTGTTCCGTTCCTGATTAAAATGGTGACCGGGAAAGATACCACCGAGCTTGATGAAGAGGAACGCTTGAAGCTCGCGATGGATGAGGCGACAAGTTCCCTCCAAGAAATCGCCGAGGAGTATGGTTTGAATCCCAGGGATCTTAGCCGGAATTTTGCGGGAGGTACGAAGTCAGCGACGAAGAAGCCGGGGCAGGACAAGCCTGGGACTTCACCGGAAGGGAAACCTCTCCCTGGAGCGCAACCCAAGCCGGGACCCGGAGAACCTCCGCTGGACTCACCCCTGAAAGAGGAGATCCGCGTGAAGAAAGAAGGGCCCAAAGCTCCTCCGGTCGATGATGACGAAGATCTTTTCAAGTAAGATCATGATTGGCCGAACGGCATGATAGATTCCCCGTCCAGTAGTTTTCTTCCGACCACCCGGGTCGATGAGATCCCAACCGCGCCGTCGGTCTCAAAGGCCACGGTGGTTGCGGTGGCTTCCCTGATGCTCGCTGTGCTTGGGTGGGCGGCCTGGGCCTGGATGGGGCCTGCTGTTTCCAAAGTCCTGGCCTCGGATCCTGCGGTCCTGTCCTTTTTTGAAACCCACGGTTACATGGCCGCCCTTGGGTGGGCCTTCCTGGGCTTTTTCGGTGCCGGATTGATTTGCGGACTGGGCGGTCTCTTGGCGTTCGTTAGGGTTCCGCCGACCTACCACCTTTTGCGGAACGGACTTTTGACGGTTTATCTCGCGGTGGCGGGATACGTGGTTGTCACCTGGCTTGCTCTCTTTGGGCTTCTCGATGCCGGAATCGAAATCGAAGGCGAACCACAGGACCGCGCGACCATTCTCAAGCTGTGGTGGAGCGTCTCCTGGCCGGCTCTCGCGGTGGGTCTTTATGCGTTCTGGCTTCGGGTCATGATGCGCAGCCGTTCGGTTTATTCCGCCTTTACGAGGAAGGCGGGGCAGCCGATGTCGGGTGACCGTGTTCTGGAAGACCTGCGGACCCATGGCCGGGATCCGAGGCATCGACGCAGTCTCTACGCCAGTGTTTGGGTGCACCTTTTGATTCTCATCATCATTCCCTGGCTTCTCAGTCTCGGAGGAGAAATCGAGCCCTACAAGGTTCCCAAAGGAAGCGGGAATCCGGTGGTTGCCATGGTCAAAATGGTGAAGCCAAAGAAGAAAAAGAAGAAGACGCTGACCCTCCGGTCCAACTCCGACATCATCATCGACATTCCGGACCTGGATGAAACCGAGGTCGATCGTGAGATGGAAAAGGTGACCCAAGCGACCTACGAGGCCGGCCAAATCGCCCGGCCCGGACAGATTGGAAAGGGCGGGGGAACCGAGGGTGGTTGGCCCGCCGGGATGGACGACTACAAGGTGCGCTTCATCCGCCTCGAACACAGTGGTTCCGGATGGGATGACGGGATGAACGAGACCGGAGCCGATTTGAACTTCCTGCGCTTCTTTGCCCAGGCAACCGGGTTCAAGAAAATCGCCGGTAAAGGTGAGAGTCATTCGATTGCCCTTTTGAAGAAATATCCTGACGATGGATTCCCGCCGTTCGTTTATCTCACTGGTAATACCAACATGGGAAGTGTCTCCAAAAGCGATCGCGAGATTCTTCGGAAGTATTGCCTGAAGGGAGGCATGCTGATTGGCGATGCCGGGAGTGCGCGATTCCACGGATCGTTCGTGAACTTCATTCGCCAGGTTTTTCCCGACAAGCCACTGCTCGATATTGCCGATGACGACATGATCTACCAGCTGCCTTATCGATTCCCGGAAGGCGCTCCCGCCTTTTGGGGACACGGTGGCCGGCGGGCTCTCGGGATCAAACACGAGGGCCGTTGGATTGCATTCTATCACCCGGGCGACATGAATGATGCCTGGAAGTCGCAGGGGTATACCGACGTGACTCCCGAAATGCGGGACGCTGCGATGAGCCTTGGCGTGAACCTCGTTTACTACGCCTTCAACCAGTGGGATGACGCTGTCACCAAAGCGAAGAAATGACCTGGAATTCTGAATACTTCAGCACCATCGGTTACCTCGGCTTGCTTGCGAGCGGGGTCGCTCTTGTTCTTTGGCTGCTCTACATTTTTAAGCCCGTCCGCTTGATCAGCACGGTGGCCCTTGGGTTGGTGGTGGTGGGTTGGTTCGCGGCAAGAATCAACTCGAGCAGCCATGTGAACCGGATTCAGCCGGACCGAACCGAGGAACTGGCCCGCATGGCGGCGCAGGAGGAAGCCAGACGCAAGGCTCTCGTGGAAAGCCGGGGCGACGAGGTTGCCAACATTCGCTTTGCTGAAGATGGTGCCAACGATTTTCTGGATCGTGCTGGAATGGATGAAGCCGATCTCAAGTATTTTGAGAGTCAGGGGGGATTTGGTGATCCCGAGTGGAAGAAAAACAAGAAGAAGCGTCAGGCGGGTGACAATGATGACAGTCTCGAAAGTGCGATTGGGGCCGGCGGCGAGGTGATTGCCGGAGTTGACTCCGAAGAAGTCACCGACGGTGAGGGAGACGAGCCCATCATCATGTCCGAGGCAGATCTGGTCATGGCGAATCGCCTCGATTTGTTGAATCTCCGAACCACTCTGATCCTCGTGATTGTCGGTTGCGCCGTGTTTGTTTTCGACTATTTGCGGAGGGCCAATCTCTACGGGAAGGCTTCCTATCCACTCCCATTGCCCAGCTGGTTGGTAAATGGCATCAACCGGGTGGAGCCTTTGATCATCTCTTCCAAGCGTAGCAAGAAGTCAGCAAAAGGGGAGCTAGGCCGGCTTGCCCGGCGCGGTGATTCCTTCCTTTATCTCACCGACGACCCGGATCGGGTGAAGCGGTTGCCTTCTTCCTTTGCAAAACTTCGTTTCACAAAGTGGCGAGAAGACGTGATTTCCGCGACCCCATCTGTCGATGATGAGTTTATCTTCGAGACGGTCTGGCATGGCCGGAGTTCGTTTGCCCTAGGGGACCCTAAACGGTCTGCCGCTCTCCTCGATTTTGTCATCAAGAAGCTGGAGGAGCGCCAGTCGTCCCGCGCACGTGTCACTCAAACCGCGCACCTCGTTTGGGATCTTTCGCAACAGATGGATCCGATACTTCGTGAGCGCTTGGTCGGTCTGGCGAAAGACACCGGTTTCTCAATTCTTCTCGTTCGTGCTCCCAAATTACAAGGAAAGGCAAAATCCGCCCCCAAAAATCTTCCACAAGAATCACCCCTTCCCTCATGAAGAAACTAATTGCTCCTGCTTTGATTGCTTTTTCCGCGCTTCCCCAGTTTGCTCTGGGTGAAGAGCGCACGCTGACACCTGAGCAAATGGAGGCTATTGCCAACGCAGGCGTGCTGGGCGAAGGCCAGCAGCAACGTCCGGCAAAGCTTCCTGATCTTACCAAAGGTGAGATGCTTCCCGAGGAAAAGTACGGCCACCTTGTGTGGACGCTGGGACCGACCGGAATCAGAGCCATTATGTCCGGTCGATACCAGGGTGATCAGGTTCAAGTTCAAGGAACGCTCAAAGGTTCTCCATCCGAAGGGAAATTTCTCCCCGGTGATGTGATCATTGGATTGAATGGCAAGAAGTTCGCGGCTGGAGGCCATCTCGGCCGAGTCATTGGAAACGCCATCATCGAGGCGGAAAGGGAAGAAAATGGTGGCAAGCTCAGCTTCCTCGTTTGGCGCGATAAGAACTACGTGAAACGTTTTGGGAAGAAGGATGTGGTTAGCGTGGATATCGATAAGCTCTTTGATAAGGCGCGTGACGACAACTCGCTCTACGAGTGGAAGCCGGAGGAAGAGAGGGAAAAAGAGGCTTTGGGCTTTGGAGAGTTTCCCATCGATCCCGTGAATTTGGAGATTGATATCACCCTCCGAACTCTTCCCGATTACAGCGATACCGCTCCCTATGACTGTCCAAAGACCAAACAGATTCTTGAGGAAGCCTGGTCGGTGCTTGAGAAAAAATTCATCGATGATCCCAATGACCGGAGGAGTGGTCGGGGAGGAATCATCGAAGCCATTGCTCTTGTTGCGTCAGGGAAACCCGAGCATCGGGAGTTGGTGAAGAAGTGGGTGCGAAGCCCCAACGGGCGTCAGTGGCACCCTCCCAAGGAACCCATCGGAACGATGTTCCAACCGGGAAAGAGCAGGGGCATGCAGAGCTGGCGTCATGGCTATACCGGGCTCTATTGTGCAATTTACTACGATGCCACAGGGGATGATTTTGTTTTGCCGGCTTTGGAGAAGTATGCCGTTGATACTGCTCTCGGCCAAAGTGGAGGAGGAAGCTGGGGACACACCTTTGCCTTTCCCACCTTCAATGGCGGAGAGTTTCACAAGATGAACCCAGGCTACGGCGCCATCAATGCAGCCGGAAACCGCTGCTTCTTCCTGATCACGCTTGCGCAGAAACTTGGGATCGATCATCCGGAGATTGC
>JASFWU010000250.1:0-4562 GCA_050049035.1 Akkermansiaceae bacterium
CTCGACCCGTCAGCTTGATGTCTTGTCACAAGTTCCGAAGGGAGCAATTCCAGTATCGGGTGGGCAGAATACCTCGACCTTTGTGGTGCCCTTGAATCCTTATTCAACTCACCGGATCGAGACCGCTTTCTATTTCCCGAAGGAAGGGGAGTTTCCCGTCTACCCGGCTCATCTGTCGAAGGCCGGAGAAGTGGTGGCTCATGCCGAGGGGATGACGATGAAGGTAGTCCTTGAACCGTCCACGGTCGACAAGACCTCGTGGAACTGGATCAGTCAGTGGGGTGAGGAGAAAGACGTTCTCGAATACTTGAAGACCGCGAACCTTCACGCGCTGGACCTCGGTAAGATGGCCTGGCGATGCCGTGAGAGTGCGGACTTCTTCCGCAAGGCTCTCAATACCCTGCAGATCCGGGGAATCTACAATCAGACCATTCAGGGATATGCTGTCGCCCACAATGACAAGACCGCCCTGCGTGACTACCTTATGATGCAGCAGGGGTTTCTCAATCAGTGCGGCGTCGCTTTAGATTGCGAGCTTGTCACAATGGAGCCGATAAACCGTCGTCGATTCGAGCACCTCGAATACCGTCCGCTCATCAACAACCGGGCGCATGCCCTCGGTGGAGAGAATCGCATTCTCAATCCGGTGGTTCGCGGGCAGTATCTCTCGTTCCTCAGAGTGCTGAGTCAACAGAAGGCCCTCAACGATGCCGATCACCTGGGCGTGGCCTATTATCTCTTCCTGCAGGATCGGGTGGAGGAAGCGCTGGCCCATCTGGGGAAGGTGCGCCCGCAGGCCCTTCAGACCCGGATGCAGTTCGATTACTTCCAGGCTTATGCTGCTTTCTATCAAGAAGACCTTGGCAAGGCCCGTCAGTTGGCGCGGAAGTACGAAAAGTATCCCGTGGACCGCTGGCGTGAGCGCTTTGAGGCTCTGATGGGGCAGATCAAGGAGATCGAAGGAGCCAATCCGGCGATTGTCGAAGATGGCAACCGTGAGCAGGAACAGGAAGCCGTGGCTTCGCAGGAACCGGCGATCGAGATTGAGGTCAAAGGCAACAAGGTTCACCTGGCTCACGAGAACCTGGATAAAGTGACGGTGAACTACTACGAAATGGACCTGGAATTCCTCTTCAGCACCAATCCGTTCGTCTCAAGTGGCAGCTCTCGATTTGATATCATCCAGCCAAACAAGTCGGTGGAGATGCCTCTGGCCAAAGGTCGAACCGCTTCGGTCTTCAACCTGCCCAAGGAATACCAGGCCAGCAACGTGATCGTGGAAATCACCGGTGGCGGGAAAAGAGCCTCCAAGGCAGTTTACGCCAACGAACTCCGCACGATGCTCAGCGAGTCAATGGGTCTTCTCACCGTTCGTCACGGCAAAACCGGACGTCCTCTTTCGAAGGTTTATGTGAAAGTCTACGCCGAAACCGACTCTGATGGTCCGGTCTTCTTCAAGGACGGCTACACCGATCTTCGGGGTAAGTTCGACTACGCCAGTGTCAGCACCCAGGGCCTCGGGCGGGTTCGTCGCTTCAGCATTCTCGTGATGAGTGAGGAGAATGGAGCGACCGTGCTTGAGGCCAGTGTGCCGAGACGGTAGGCGAAGTTAGGGGAGGCGGTTTTGCGGCCGCCTCTTCGTCCCTCATCCACCGTAAACCGCGTCGGGATCGAAGGTCTTTTCGTCGTCGACGAATTCCAGATTGACGTGGTCGTTCTCTGGAAAACTGACCACGCGGTAAAAGCAGGAACGGCGGCCGGTGTGACAAGCACCGGCCCCTTGCTGGGTGACGTAAAGTATGAGGGCATCCTGATCACAGTCGGTGCGGATCTCGTGGACTTTCTGGGTGTGGCCGGAGGTCGCTCCCTTATGCCAGATCTCCTGGCGCGATCGTGAATAGTAGACCGCTTCACCCTTTTCGAGAGTCAGCTTCAGCGACTCTTCATTCATGTAAGCCAACATCAGTGGTTCGCGGGTGGCATGATCGATGGCCATGGCCGCGATGAGGCCGTTTTCGTCAAATTTGGGCGTGAAATCGGACGACTCGTCGATTTCCTTTTTATTCTCGGGTCGGGGTGAGAATTGCAGATCGCTCATGGCGCGCGAAGGTTGGCTGGCTTTTGAGAGGCGTCCAGTGAAATCATGACCTGGAAGGGTCTCCGGCTTACTCCGAGGTTTTGCTTTGTGCTTCCGGGAGATGGTCCATGCAGTATTCCTCGCCGTCGGCCGAGACCCGAAATTCAAGTTCGGGATTACTGACCTCGGTGCGTCCGCAAACGGCGCATTTGTGAAGGGATTTCGCTTCCGCTCCCTTTTGCTGTGAGGAGAACTTGGCTCTCCGTGCTCTAAGTTGGCCTTGGTACTTGCGCCAGTTCCTCAAACGAGGGAGGGCCCAAACGAGGTAGGGAAGGAAGCAAAGTCCGTAGGCCAAGGCGTGGCTACCCGAGGACAGCGAGGCGAAGACAATCCCCAGCGCGGCGATGATGGCAAAGATCCACACTTTCACCGGCAGGACGAAGAACAGGAGGAACTCGACGTGGGGAAAGATGGTGGCAAAGACAAAAAAGATGGAGAGGTAGAAAACGGTGTTGTCGTATTCGATGACTGGAAGAACACCGATTGCGCCCAGATAAAGAGCAAGGGTTTGGCAAAGGAGGCTCCCGTAAATATAGAAACTGGTCCTGATTTCACCCCAGGCGTTTTCCAGTGAATCGCTGAAGAGAAAGGCGATCCTCATCATGATGAACATGAAAAAAGCCGCCAGAACCGGTGATCCGAAGGGGGAGACAAAAGGATAAAAGATCCAAGAGGCGAGGCGCCAGTATTCTCCATTGGCGATGCCCTCGGGAGTAACGACGAAGAATCCTTCCGTGTCAGGGTTGATGAGCATGACCGCAAACACCAGACATTGCAGCATGACGATCGCACGGATGAGCCCGGGAAAAGCCATCCAAGCGAAGTTTTTTTCAAGGTTTGCGTTCAGTCCCATCGCGCTCATAGCAAAGGTCGGGATCGGCGGGTTGACAAGCTCCATCCCCGCTCACACAGTCCCGCCGTGAGCGAAGTCATGAAGTTGTCTCCACTCGATGAGGAGCACCGCGAGCTTGGAGGTCGGATGGTTCCCTTCGCAGGCTGGGAAATGCCGGTGATGTATTCTTCGATCATCAATGAGCACAAGGCAGTTCGGGAAGCCTGCGGGGTTTTTGACATTTCCCACATGGGACAGGTCTTTGTGACCGGGGAGGGCTCGCAAGCCTGGCTGAACGGGCTCCTGACCAACGATGTCTCGAAGCTCGACGACGGTCAGGCTCATTACACCTTCATGCTCAATGAAAAAGGAGGGGTGATTGATGATCTCATCCTTTACCGCCTCGCCGAAGATCACTTTTTGCTGGTGATCAACGCCGCTTGCATTGACGAGGATGTTGCCTGGCTGGAGGAGCATCTCGTCAAGGGCGTGGAAATGCGCAACGAGAGTAGCGAGTGGGCCGGTCTTGCGGTGCAGGGTCCCAAGGCCCCGGAAATTTTCACCGCCATCACCGAGGGGCGCACCCTTCCCAATCGCAATGGCGTGGACGACCTCCAGCACGAGGGACATCGACTGGTGATTTGCCGGACCGGTTACACCGGCGAGGATGGATTTGAGTTGTTTTGTCCGGCCACCGAGGGGCGGCGTTGGTGGCGACGTCTTCTCGATGAAGGGGTGGTTCCCTGCGGCCTGGGGTCTCGCGACAGCTTGCGCCTTGAAATGTGCTATCCGCTCAATGGTTCTGATCTTTCGGTCGCCCGCACCCCGCTTGAAGCCGGATTGGGGTTCTTTGTGTCCCTCGACAAGGGCGAGTTCACCGGCTCCGAGATCCTCCGCGACCAAAAGGAAAGCGGCTGCGCTGAGCGTCTCATGGCACTCAAGCTCACTGAACGCGGGGCACCGCCGCGTCCCGGATATCCCGTGGTTGGGGAAACCGGCGACGTCATTGGAGAGCTGACTTCCGGAGGGCTCTCTCCAAGTCTGGGGGAGGGGATCGCACTGGCCTATCTTCCGACGAAATCAGTCAAGATCGGCACCCCGGTTTCAATCATGGTTCGCGGGAAAAAAATCCCGGCAATCGTGGTAAAAAAGCCTTTCTATCGGAAGTAATTCCGCTCATCACCAGAGCAGTCATGACTGCACCTGATAATCTGAAATACACCCGCGATCACGAGTGGGTTTCGGTGGACGGAGAGATCGCCACCATTGGAATCACCGACCACGCCCAGGAAGAACTGAGTGACGTGGTCTTCGTGGAATTGCCCGACCTGGGAGATATCGAGAAATCATCGCCGGTCGCGGTGGTGGAAAGCGTCAAGGCAGCCAGCGATATCTATGCCCCGATCTCCGGAGAGATCGTTGAGGTCAATACCGATCTGGTGGCTGCCCCATCCAAGGTCAATTCCGACCCTTACGAAGGTGGTTGGATTTTCAAGATCCGCATCACTGCCCCGGCCCAGCTTGAAGAATTGATGGACGCCGCCGGTTACAGTGCGATGGTCTCCTAGAAGAAATCAATGAGCGTCTCATTTG
>JASFWU010000251.1:0-4555 GCA_050049035.1 Akkermansiaceae bacterium
TCGTCACCAAAAAATCATGACTTCGGGTTGAGTTGATCCTCGAAAGCGCTTGGTACTTGTCATACACCTCCATTGTCGGTATTGCGATACCATGTGGGTCTGGTCAAAGCTCTCTGCGGTCAAATGGGCTGATGCCTGGGAGGAGCGCTTTTACGGGAACCCCAATTCGGTCATCACCGAGATCAAGGGTGGTAAGTCGGTGAGGGTCGAGGTTTATTGCGAATCGGAGTCGGAAGCCCGGGAGATTCGCGAGCAGTTCGGGGGATCGGTCCGGGAACTCAAAAACCGGAACTGGGTCAGCATGAGTGCGCCAAAAACCGAGCCCCTTTTGATTCGGGACCGGCTGGTGATTTCACAGGTTGTGGTCGAAGCAGATTCTTTTCCAGGGAAGAAGGTGATTGTTATGCCTCCCGAGATGGCCTTTGGGACAGGAGATCATCCGACCACCTCGACCTGTCTTCGTTACCTTGTGGATGCAGCCGGCAATCTGGAGGGCGGTTGGAGTTTCCTGGACTTGGGGACTGGAAGCGGAGTCCTTGCCATCGCCGGGAAATTGCTCGGAGCCGGAGAGGTCACTGCCTTTGACTTTGACGGCAAGGCGGTTGAGGTCGCCGCGCTGAATCTTGAGCGAAACGATATCGAAGGAGTTGAGTTGTTCGAAGAAGATGTTTTCAACTGGGAATGTCGACGGCGGTTTGACGTGGTGGTGGCCAATTTGTTTTCCTCGGTTTTGATTGAAGCACTCCCTCGAATCGCGGGGTGGTCGGAGGAGGCCGGGCTTTTGATCCTCTCCGGGATCCTTCACGAACAGTGGCCCGAGGTGCTGAGAGCGTCAGAAGAGAGCGGATTTGTGTCATTTGAGAACAAGGTGGTCGGCAAGTGGGTCACCGCTTCATTCAGACGGGGTTAGGGTCAGGTGGCAGGCGACGGAAAAATCAGAAACGAAAACCGCATTTCCCTTGCAAGGAGTGCGGTCGAGGTGCAGAACTTCGGCGCTCCCGGGGGAGAAATGCGGCGTTCGCGATCATCGATGTTTTTTCCCGGGAATTGGGGAAATAACAATCAGACACAAGATCATGGAAAGCCTTTCAAAACGCGTCACTTCAGTCACTCCTTCGCTCACTCTTTCGGTGACCAATCAAGCCAAAGCCATGCGTGCGGCGGGTGAGGAAGTCTACGGACTGGCGGGTGGTGAGCCCGACTGCGACACACCCGACTTTATCAAGCAAGCGGCCTACACCGCTCTTTCCGAAGGGAAGACAAAATACACCCCTGCAGCCGGGATTCCCGAGCTTCGCGAGGGTCTTTCCGAGAAGCTCAAGACCGACAACAAGGTTGACTACGATCCCAAGCAGATCTGTGTCACCTCGGGTGCCAAGCAGGCTTGTTTCAATGCCATCCTTTCGGTGGTTGAGGAGGGAGACGAGGTCATCATTCCGTCACCTTACTGGGTCAGCTATCCTGAAATGGTCAAGTTGGCCGGCGGGGTTCCGGTTCTGGTCCCAACCAAGGAGAGTAATCGATGGAAGATTACCGCTGACGAGTTCGAGGAGGCCATGTCGCCACGGACCAAGATGATCATTCTGAACACTCCCGGGAATCCCACCGGTTCGGTTTACTCCCGCGAAGAGATCGAGGCGATTGTCGAAGTGGCTTCCTACGAGGACATCATCATCCTCGCTGATGAGATCTACGAGCACCTCGTTTACGGCGAAGAGGAACACGTCAGTGTGGCTTCGGTAAACGAAGATGCCTACAATCTGACCATCACTGTGAATGGCTTTTCGAAGTCCCATTCGATGACCGGATGGCGGGTGGGATACACTGCGGCTCCCGAGCCGATTGCCAAGGCTCTTTCCACCATTCAGGGACACACCAGTTCGAATGCCACCACCTTTGCGCAATACGGAGCACTGGCGGCTCTTACCGATGAGGCATCAAAGGGCTTTATCGACAACCTCCGTGGCGAGTACGACGTTCGCCGTCAGTTCATGTTGGGACGTCTCAAGGCCATTCCGAACGTCAGTGTGGTTGAGCCCAAGGGTGCCTTCTACTTCTTTGTGAACTGCACCGAGATCGGTCTCAAGTCGGTGAATCTTTGTGACAAACTCCTGACACGATACAAGGTCGCCACTGTTCCAGGTGTGGCCTTTGGTCACGACATGGGAGTTCGGATCAGTTACTGCACCACTCTGGATATCCTGAACGAAGGGGTGAGCCGCTTTGAGGAATTCTGCCGCTCGCACTAACGATCCACAGTCCGATCACTTTCAAAAAGGGACATGGGAAACCGTGTCCTTTTTTTATCTTTCACGCCCCAGAAAACGACATGCGTTGGTATCGAGATCAGAAACCGAAATGCCACAGACCTTGGAAAGCTGTGATGCGATGGCTGCCAGGTTTGCCGGATGGTTGAGAGTTCCAAGATGGTGCGTGGGTTCGGGCGGGGCCATGTCAGGTGCATCGGTCTCGACCAAAATACGGGTCGGGTCGAGTCGGGCGAAGACATCCCGGACCGCGGCCTTTCGTGCTTCAAGAAAGTAACCCGAAAACGAAAAGTAGGCCCCCAGCTTTTCGCATTGTCGAGCCACCTCGAGGGAGCCACCGAAGGAGTGGAGAAGAAAGCGGGGGAGTTTGGGAAAGGAGGTAAGCTCATCCAAAAGTGCCCCCCAGGCATTCAGACAATGGATGGTCACCGGTCTGTTCAGGGTCAGTGCGAGTTCCATCTGGTCCCGGAAGACGCGATGTTGTGAGTCGAGGTCGGGGTTTTTCATCCATCGGTCGAGTCCGCATTCCCCGACGATGGCCTCAGGATGATCTCCAAGAAAGCCAGTGAGTTTTTCGAGCCAGCCGGGTGAGCGGTCGGTGACGTTCCACGGATGGAGGCCAAAGGCCGGAATGACAAAACCGGGATGGTCTTTTGCCAATCTTGCCACGTCCGGCCAGTCATTCTCGGAGGTGCCATTGACCACGCAGCTGGTGATGCCTTCCGCTTTCATCTCATCGATCAGGTCATCCCGTTTCCCGTCGAATCGCGAATCTTGAAGATGATTATGGATATCGATCATTTCGCAGGGAACGACGCGATGAGTTCGCGAGCCGCATTTGAGAGATCAGAGGGAGCGGCTGACGGAAGGGGAAGACGGGATTCGGGCTCGGAATAAACCGAGTCGGGCGAACCCGGTCGGCGGTAGGAAAGGTCGTAGTGATCTTCAAGAATCGAGCGAAGAAGTTCTTTCCATTTCCCTTGATCAATCTGGTCATGCCACAGGTCGACTTGTTCGTGCCCTCGAATTCGGCGCAGGTGGTCGAGAGTTTCTTTCAGCGTGGTGGGATTGGCAATGAAGTGATCGTAGTCTTCGGTAAGGAGCTTTGCCCTTTCTTCGATGGGAAGCTCCACAAGGACAACCCGTCCGGCTCCAAGACGTTTCCAGAGCGCCGGGGGGCATTGAAGGCGGCCGATCCGATTTGATTCGGCTTCGGTAAAAACTGGTTTGCCCGGGTCAAAGGTCCGGAGCTTCTGCCAGAGGAGCGACTCAAACCGTTTCTGGGATGGCTGGGGAGCGTTGGGTTCTCGCCCCAGAATGGATCCCCGGTGGTTGGCCAGTCCCTCAAGATCGAGGACCTGGGCGCCTTTCTTTTCAAGCTCGTGCAGAAGGCGGGTTTTTCCACAACCGGTGAGGCCGCCGAGAACAATCAAGCCTCCATCCAGTCCATGCATCGCCGGCTCAAGGTCATGGATGAGAAACTTCCGCCACGCCTTGTAGCCACCGTCAAGAACGCGGGCCCTCCAACCGATTGCACGGAAGACCACCGCCATTGAGGTTGAGCGGAGATTCCCCCGCCAACAGTAGATCAGGGGTGCGAAGGAATTGGGATGATTTGCCAAACTCCCGGAAAGGTGACGGTGGATGTTGCCGGTGATCAGGGTCGCGCCAAGCCTTCGTGCCGCGTAAGGATTTTCGGCGTGGAGCAGGCCGACCTCGTGCCTTTCTTCGTTGCTGAGCACGGGAAGGTTGATCGCCCCGGGAAGGTGATCTTCGGCAAACTCCAGGGGTGAGCGGACGTCGATGATTTCCGGGAAATCCTCAAGGGAGATCGGAAGAGTGACGCGCTCCGGAAGTTCCATGAGGTTAGTCCTTCACCTCAACGACCAGGGCGACTTCAACGGCCACACCAAGAGGGAGGGAAGAGCAACCGACAGCCGTGCGGGAATGTTTGCCAATGTCGCCAAAGATCTCGACGAGGAGATCGGAAGCGCCGTTGACGACTTTGGGATGATCGGTGAAGTCCGGGGCGGCATTGACGAAGCCGGAAACCGAAACAACACGGGCCACCCGGTCGAGGGAACCCAGTTCGGACTTGATGACGGCCAGGCGGGTCAGCATGGCAAGGCGGGCTGCTTTGTTGGCGGTATCCGTGTCCACCTCATCGGGAACTTTCCCAAGATACTTTTCATCGCCCATGATCGGAAGACCACCGGAAATATGGAGGAGGTTTCCGGACCGGCTGGCATTGAGGTAGGAACCCAGCGGGTTGGCGACCTCAGGCAGTT
>JASFWU010000252.1:0-4549 GCA_050049035.1 Akkermansiaceae bacterium
TCTTCCTTTGGCCGGCATGTGTGATATCGGTTCCTTTGAACCGAATCCGTCCTCCGGTTGGTTTTAGCAAACGCACCACAGCCTTGCCCAGAGTCGACTTTCCACATCCCGACTCCCCGACCAAGCCAAGGGTTTCGCCCGCACCGATGCTAAAACTGACCCCATCGACCGCTTTCACGGCACCGATCTGTTTCATCATCACCCCGCCTCGAACCGGGAAATACTGGTGAAGGTTATCAACCTCAAGGAGTTTGGGAGTCACTGCACTCATACCTCGTAACATTTGGGACAGGTTTCAGACCAATGGCCGGGCGAGACCTCGACATACTCCGGACGGGTCCTGAGAAGCTCCGGCTCATCGAAGTCCATCCGCTGGCAAAATCGACAACCGGACACGAAGTCCTGAATGGGTGCCACTTGTCCGGGAATGGTGTCGAGAACGGACTTTCGCACGCTATCAAGTTGCGGAATCGAATTCAGCAATCCCTTGGTGTATGAATGCCGTGGATTGGCAAAAAGCTCCTTCACCGGCGCGCGTTCCACGATCCGGCCGGCATACATCACGACCACCTCGTCACAATTCTGGGCAATGACTCCCAAGTCGTGGGTGATCATCAGGACGGCCATCCCAAGCTTCTTTTGCATCGACTGGATCAACTCCAAAATCTGTGCCTGAACCGTCACGTCCAATGCAGTTGTTGGCTCGTCCGCAATCAGAAGATCCGGCTCGCAAGCCAGAGCCATCGCAATCATGACCCGTTGGCGCATCCCTCCTGAAAGCTCGTGAGGAAAATTGCTGATCCGCTTCTCGGGCGCCGGAATCCCGACCGCATCCAAAAGTTCGACTGACTTTTGCAAGGCTTTCCTGGCCGACATTCTTTCGTGAAGTTTCAGGACTTCGACGAGCTGCTTGCCGATCCGGTGAACCGGATTCAAAGCCGCCATCGGCTCCTGGAAAATGACCCCGATCTCGCCACCACGGACCTTGCGCATTTCACGTGGCTTGACCTTGCGCAGATCCCTTCCTTTGAACATCACCTCGCCCTCCAGAACATGTCCCGACGGCTTTGGTAAAAGGTCGATGATCGACATTGCCGTAACCGTTTTTCCACACCCGGACTCGCCAACCAGGCCAACCGTCTTTCCCTCTTCAACCGAGAAGTTCACCCCGTCCACCGCCCGGACCCAGCCGGAGTCGGTATCGAAACTGGTCACCAGACCTTTGACATCGAGTAGCGTGCTCATTTCTTTCGATACTTCTCCATCACCTTCTGAACTTCGGGGAAGGTCTCACCCGTGACCATTGCGGCCTTAGTTTCCTTCTGCATCTCCTCGTCGATCCAAAAGCTGTAATGTTCGTAGGGATAGGAAACAATAGGCGGGCAGAATTCCACCGTCCCGGTGTTGGGCCACCGCAACCAGCGCCAACAGGCAATCCTCTCGTAATCCCGTTTCCAACCCGGGATAAAGACGCATTTCTCGTAAACCTGTTGCTGGATCTTGAGGGCAAGTTCACGCTTTTCGTTATCCTCTGTTGCCAGCCGGTAGGCTTCGACCCACTTGTCCATCTCGTCGTTCTTGTAAGCGAACACGTTGTTGGTCTTCTTCTTCACGTTGCCCTGCTCGTCGTAGGCGTTTCTCGAATGGAAATACTCGTAGTAGGAAAAGTAAGGAGGTTGGACGGACCAAGCCACGGAAGTCAGTTCAAACTTCTTATCCATCGAGTCCGTAAAGACGACACTGGGGTCCTTCCCATCAAGCACCAAACCGACGCCGCACTTCTTCGCCGACTCCTTGAGAATACCCATGATCTTGGCGTAAGTGGGAATGCTGTAATGGCTGAGGGTGAACTCAAGTTTTGTGCCATCAGGTTTCCGGAGAATTCCATCGTCCCCGTTTTCGGTGAATCCTGCTTTCCCAAAAAACTCCCGGGCCTTGAGAGGATCAAACGGCCACGGTTTGACATTTTGATTCACAAAATCCCCGTAACCATCGACGAAGCCTGGCAGTCTTCCATAGTCCCCCCAGAACATCACCTGGATCACCTTCTGATAATCCATCGAGTGGGCCAATCCCAGCCGCACATTCTGATCCTGAAGTTTCTCTCGCGAAAGATTCATCTCGATTCCGAATTGCGGACGAGGAAAGCGATTATACCACCAATACCGTTCCATGTAGCCTTTGAAGACAGGCTCGATCTCGCTCTTTTCATACCAAAACTGAGGACGCGAAATCAGAGCCATATCGAGCAGACCCGCGCGGAAGAGACCAAAGGCCTTGTCAGCATCCTGCACCACCCGCCAGATGATTTTGTCGGGGTTGTATCGGTATCGATAGAACTTCTTGTCGTTCCCCCACCAGTTCTTCTTGCGCGTCAATGTGATGGACACTCCTTTGTTCAAACCGTCTTCATCAACATAGTATGGGCCTGTCGTCGGCTGGTGGCGCCAGTTGTAACGATCCTCGAAATCCGGACCAAATTCTTCGTAGAAATGCGGGGGAGCAGGAGGAAAATCACCAATCGTGTTGTACATCCCCAGTTCGCTTTTGGCAGTCGGGAAGGTCACGGCAAAGGTATGATCATCGTAGATGGTGATCTGGGAAACTTCCTCACGCAGATACTGTTTGAAATATGGTGCCTTGCTGTAGTCGGAAACACGCAAGTAGATCGCCACGGCGTAGTCACGGGCCTTGACCGGCTTGCCGTCGGTATAGGTCGCATCCTTGTGCAACTTGAAATACCAGGTCCGCTTGTTGGGTCCATGCGCCCACTCCCGGGCCATAGCAGGGATTACCGAGCTATTGAGGCGGTTCAACCCGACAATTCCAAGCTGGACGTCATCGTAGAGATTACTCCGCATCCCGCTGTTTGCGGCCGGACCAAATGCCCGGATGGTGGGAGGAAAGGAGGAGGTGTAGAATCGGAAGATTCCTCCTTTTTTGGCGGCCGGATCCGAATCCTCCGGCTCGTCCAAACCGTCCTTCCAGGGCAATCCCTCCGGCAAGTCGGCCGGGGTTTTGAAGTTAAAGTAGTCACCAATTGCCAACCGGCGTTCATATCGCTCGACCGCTTTCTGAGCATCCTTGGCTGCCAGGGAACCAGGCTCGGCCTCCCCCAGCTCCTTCCTGGCCTCGTCTAGTTTACCCTGGGTCCACCGCTTGATGTAGTCATTGTAAAGCGGGACATACTCATCAAAGCCCAGTCCAGCGACGTAGGTCTCGTCTTCGCCTTGACACGAGACAAAGAAAACTGAGAGCAGCAGCAACATCCAACGCATAATCGTCTATCGATAATAAGTGTATTTCTTGGGATCGAAGGCCTCCCGGACCGCTTCACCGACAAAGGTGACCAACACCAAAAGAAAGACCAAAGAGAAGAAGGCCGAGCTCACCAACCATGGTGAATTGAGGGACCTCACTCCTTCCCGCAGGAGTTTCCCCCAACTGGCAAGATCCGAAGGAACAAAGCCGAGGAAATCGAGAGCAGTCAAAGAGAGAATCACTCCGGAAACGGAGAACGGAATCAGGGTTACCAGAACCGCAATCGAATTGGGGAGCAGATGACGGAAAAGGATCCGGGGCGTTCCCGCCCCAATTACCCGGCTGGCCGCAATGTAGTCCCGCGACTTCTCCTTCAGAGCCGTTGTGCGCAACAAGTTCGTCATTCCCATCCAGCCAAAAATCACGAGCAGGAGAAGGATGAGATAGATCCCCACCCGGTCCTTGTATTGGGCCGGAACACCAAGCGTCACCACGATAACCAAAAAGAGGAAGGGAATGTTCTGCAACACTTCGATGACACGCTGCACGACGAGATCAAACCAACCGCCAAAGTATCCCATCAAAAGCCCGAGCGTTACCCCGATGATGTAAATCAACGGGATGTAAATCAGGATCGCCTTGAAGTTCACCTGCAAGCCGCCGTAGAGATAGGCAACGACATCCTCGCCTTGTGTGGTCGTCCCAAGAGGATTGCTCCATTGAGGTTCCGAAGGAGGATAACTGACATCAAAAATCTTCGCGTCATCCGGAGGCAGGAAGTCTTTCCAATCCCCCTCACCGGTCCAGGACACACTTTCTTCGACAAGTTCTCCATCGAGATAGGCGGCTCGAAACACCCGGTTGTTATTTTTGTCCCAGCCTTGCGCTTCTCCTTTCTTTTTCCCATTTCGGTAGAGGTAGCGAACATGGGGCATTTCGGGTCTATCCGGATCGTAAAGAACGGTTCCCAATCCATTGTATCCCGACTCCTCCGGCTCGATCTCGCTCGCCAACGCGGTGATGGTATCCGAGGTCGGAGCGTAGGGCCACAGTGGCATGAGAACAAAAAAGTCCTCATCATCGTTCAGCTCCCGGTAATCAGGCACGAGGTCCTTTTTCCTGGGGTCCGTGATCCCCAGGTCTCCATTGCTTTCCTTGATTGTGGTAAAGGCCGGGAAAGTCCACTTTCCGTCGTACTTTACCGCCAAGGCTTCGTTTCCGACAATGAGCTGATCGAGCGAGGCAAAGGCCGCCAGTCCGATCAGGATCAGGAAGGAGTAATAACCAC
>JASFWU010000253.1:0-4547 GCA_050049035.1 Akkermansiaceae bacterium
GTCAACTTTCCTCCGCACGCCATGAAAAGGAGATTTCGGAGATTGAGACCAACTGGCGGGATCGCTTCGGCCGATTTCCCGAACCGGTGGTTCACTTGCTCGAAGTGCACCGGCTCCGGGTCATTGCGTCGGCCAAGGTCGTCCAGGTGGTCGAAATCAACAAGGACCGCCTGATGCTGCAACGGAATGGCGAGTATATTCTGCCACCCGGCGGTAAGTTTCCCCGCTTGAGTTCGCGAAAGGCGGCCGATAAGCTCAACGAAACAATCGATCTTGTCAGAACACTCTAGCAGTCTTCATTGTCCATGCCTCATTTTTCAAAACTCCTGATTCCAGCACTCACTCTCGGAATATCTCCGGTGACAGTTGCTCAAACCAGCCCTCTCCCCGGTTCACCGCCTGTCAAAGAAGCGGAGACGGGGAATCCCGTTCCCCGCCCCAAAAGCAAACCAATTCCGGTCAACCGCATCGTGGCCAAGGTTAACGGCGAGGTCATCACCTACAATCAACTGATGATCCAGGTAGCCTCCCAGCAATCGGTTCTCATGGCCCGCTTTCCCCGTCGTGGACCGGCCTACCAGGCACAACTCCAGAAGCTGAAGGAATTGCGTCTGAATGATCTCATCGACCGCGCCATTATTTTTTCCGAGTTCAAGGATAAGATCAACATGATCACCGATCAGCAGATCGAGGATGAGGTCAAACGAATCGTCAATGCCCAGTTCAAGGGAGACGAGGAACTGTTTAAGAAATACCTCAAGGCGACCCGCGTGACCCGGGACCAATTCAAACAACAACAAAAGCGAGAGATCCTTGTTCAGGCGGTTCGGGCCCAGCATTTTGGTGAAGTGGCCATCCCACGCGAACCCGAGATGCGCAAGGATTACGAAGAGTGGAAAATCACCAACCGCGACCGGACCAAAGACGTGGCGACCTATCGACGCATCTACCTCCGCAAGAACCGGGGCGGCGGTCCCGAGGCCCAACTCCTCGAAGCCGAGCGCATTGCCAAAAAACTCAAAGCGGGAGGTGACTTCGCGGTCATGGCCGAGACTTATTCGGACGACTCGCGCGCTGCCAAGGGGGGACTTTGGGAGGATGTTCCCCGAACCGACCTGAACATGGAGTTCGGAACCATCCTCTTTGAAACCGAAGGGAACCAAGTCCTGGGACCGATTGAGGATCGCTTTGGATTCAATATCATCCAGGTGGTGGAAAGAAAACTGGGCCCGGCCCCTCCCTACGAAAAGGCCCGCGAGCAAATCAAGATGCGTGTCATGGCCGAAAAGAAGAAGGCCAACTTTGAACGCTGGATGAAGAAAATGCGGGCTCGCGCCGATATCAAAAAAATGCTTTAAGGACAAAGATGCAAACGGCGGTTTACGCGGGGAGTTTCGACCCACCGACCAATGGTCACCTCTGGATGATCCGCCAAGGGTTGGAGCTTTTTGACCGCCTCGTGGTTGCGATCGGCGAGAACCCCAACAAAACCTACACCTTCACTACCAAGGAGAGAATCGACCTTTTGAGGGCATCGATCCCCTCCTGCGAGCGCCTGACCATCACCCATTTCGACAACCGCTACCTCGTCGATTATGCCAGGGAGGTTGACGCCCAGTTCATTCTTCGCGGGATCCGTTCGCCGGGAGATTATGAATACGAGCGGGTGATGCGGCATATTAACAGCGACATGGCGCCCGAAATCAATACAGTGTTTCTTATGCCACCACGCGACAAGGCCGAACTTTCTTCCAGCATGGTCACTGGTTTGATCGGTCCGGACGGCTGGGAGAAAACGGTTCGCCGATATGTTCCGCCACCGGTGTTCGAGGCCCTTGAGGGCAAACGTCAGTCAGATGCCCTATGAGCACTCTTGCCATCGCCTTGGGCGCTTTCGTCCTCTACCTCGTCGCCTACCACACTTACGGCAAGTGGCTGGGACGAAAAATCTTTCGCCTCGATCCCGAAGCAAGGGTTCCCGCGGTGGCCCTCGAAGACGGCAATGATTTTGTCCCCACCGACCGCGGCATTGTATTTGGACATCACTTTACCTCCATCGCGGGCACCGGCCCGATCGTCGGTCCGGCCATTGCGGTGATCTGGGGATGGGTTCCCGCTGTCATCTGGGTCATCTTTGGTTCCATCCTGATCGGGGCCGTTCATGATTTCGGCTCACTGGTGGTGTCATTGCGAAATCGAGGCCAGACCATCGGAGACATCGCGGGAAGAGTCATCAACCGAAGGACGCGGATTCTCTTTCTCTCCATTCTCTTTCTGGCCCTGACCATCGTGTTGGCGATTTTCGGTCTTGTTATCGCAAGCGTCTTCAAGACCTTTCCGCAGGCCATTGTGCCCTGCCTGATTCAAATCCCGCTGGCCTTGATCATCGGCATCGTCCTTCACCGAAAGGGAGCGAAGATCCTCATCCCGTCGATTGTCTCCCTCGCCCTCATGTATCTCGCGGTTGGTTATGGCAACGTTGGTTTTCTCGCCTCGATCAACGAGTTTCTCGGAGGTGACCCGGCCGATCCCGACCAGAACGGTCTCTCGGTGATCACCTGGGTCAGCCTGCTGTTGGGCTATTGCTATTTTGCCTCGGTGCTACCGGTCTGGAGTCTCCTGCAACCACGGGACTTCATCAACAGCCTGCAACTTCTCTCAGCTCTCGCACTGGTGGTTTGTGGACTGATTGCCGCTGCACTCTTCGGTGGACCGGAACTTCCCGGAACCGAAACCAGAAGCTCGTTGGAGATTGTGGCTCCCGCGTTCAATTGGGCACCCGACGGAGCGCCGGCCATTTTCCCTTTCCTGTTCATCACCATCGCCTGTGGAGCGATCTCGGGATTTCATTGTCTCGTCTCCTCGGGAACCTCTTCAAAACAGCTGAAGTGTGAAACTGACGCACGATTTGTTGGATATGGGTCCATGTTGGTCGAAGGATTTCTGGCCATCCTCGTGATCCTGGCCTGTGTGGCGGGCCTGGGTCTTGGAATGAAGGACGGAGATGCCACCCTCTTCGGACAGGCTGCTTTTGACACCCGGTATGATAGCTGGAACTCGGCTAACGCTCTCGGGCAAAAGGTCGGGGCCTTCGTCGAAGGAAGTGCCAACTTTCTCAGAGCCCTTGGAATTGCCCCGGATTTCGCTTTGGCTCTCATGGGAGTCTTTGTGGCATCCTTTGCGGCGACCACGCTCGACACCGCCTGTCGTCTGCAGAGGTACGTCGTCCAGGAACTTGCGGCCAACATTGCTCCACGTCACCGCATCAAAGGAAAGCGTGTCGGAGAGTATGTTGATGGCAATCCTCTCTACTGGCTCACCAACCGACATGCGGCCACCATTTTCGCGATCGGCATTGCCTTTCTCATCGCGCGACTTCCCGGCGGTGAGGGCAAGTCGCCGGGGACGGGAGGCATGCTTCTTTGGCCCCTCTTTGGAGCAATCAACCAGCTGCTTGCGGGACTTGCATTTCTGGTGATCACCTTTTGGCTTCGGCGTCGCGGGCTTCCACTTGCCTTTGCCTTGATCCCGGGAGGCATCATGCTGGTTCTCCCTGCCATTGCGATGTCGCTGAACCTACGCGCTTTCGCCCAGAGCCACAGTTGGCTCTTGTTCAGCTTTGGCTTTGTCACCCTTTTAATCGAGGTCTGGATGATTGCCGAAGCCGTGGCGATGTGGAACCGGCGAAAACCCCTCCCGCAAAAGACTCCTTGACCCAAAAACCTCTCTCCAGGGTAAGAGTCTGATGAACCGTGGATACGACGGGGCGCGGCTAAAAACGCCACGGGAGGGGGTTTCTTCCCCGACGCATTTTCTTTCAGGTCCCGTTCAGGGCAGCCTTCGATGCAACAACGCTCGAAACCGATGCCGGGAAGAACGCAACCCAGCGACAGGGACAGCCAGGCCGGAGGACCCAAGTCACCCTCTGAACAAGGCGACTTTCATGAGCCCTGATCCATCAGGGATAAACGAATCTTTCCTTTAACCGAAGATCGTCTGGATTGGTTTGCCAAGTTCGGCTTCCGCACCACCGAGGCGGAACGGGCGGCCACTGGGTGAACTCACGACCTGGGCATGATCGATTCCCAGGGCGTATCCGATGGTCGCGTTGAAGTCTTGGATCGTCACCGCATCCTTGGCCACACGCGCTCCATTCTTATCGCTCTCCCCATACTTTTGCCCACCGGCAATCCCGCCTCCCGCCATCACCGCGGAAAAACAGGCGGGATGGTGGTCGCGACCCGAGTTATGCTCGGCTACAATTCTGGGAGTTCGTCCGAACTCGGTGGCGATCACCACGAGAGTCGATTGAAGGAGTCCCTTCTTTTCGAGATCATTCAAAAGAGCCGAGAACCCTTGATCCAAGGTCTTGGCGCGATTCTCCACGTTGGTGAAGTCATCATAGTGAGTGTCCCACCCTCCGTGGGAAACCTCAACGAATCGGACGCCGGCCTCAACAAGACGACGTGCCAGAAGACATCCCTGGCCGAAGCGGTTTCGACCATAGGCTTCCTGGACCTTTCCGGGCTCACGGTTGATATCGAAAG
>JASFWU010000255.1:0-4519 GCA_050049035.1 Akkermansiaceae bacterium
CAACTCCCTCTTTCGCCAAGGTTTTGGTTTGTATCTGACTGCCATCCGGAGATCTTTAGCAGGACCGTGTTCATCAGCAATCACTTGCCGGGTGATCACTCGCTTTCTTTGATCGAAACCAAATATATTTGGCAAACGATCAGGGAATCTTGTCGCTACCAAATAGACCTCAATCATGTCTGGAAAGACCTGTCACATCTGGCCCAAAAGCCCCAAAGAGATCGGAGGGGAAATCAAAGTCTCGTTCCTGGTCGAACCTCATCGGGAGAAGGCTTTTGAGATTTGGTTTAAGATTCCCGAGGAACTGAAATCAGCAGTATCCGAACGCTCGGATGCCTTTTTGACAGCTGCGATGTTCCACCTCATGAGTCGCAACGAGAACGCCAAGGTGCATGGCCCGATCACTTCTTCGCTATTGTTCGGCCTGCACAACTACATGTCGATTTGGCATCGATGGAACAGAGATCTTTATCATGTGGTTGATCTTGATTGCGAAGCGGAAGTCACTAGTCCGGAGGCTGACGGCGATGAGGCGATCGCCTTGTATTCGGGAGGAGTGGATGCCTCCTTCACCGCGCTGCGCCATGCCCGAAAAAGCGCCGGACGTTTCAGTCGAAATCTGACCACCTGCCTGATGGTTCACGGTTTCAATATCTCATTGGATGATCAGGAACACTTTGAACAAGCTTTCGGCCTGGCCCGGGAGTCATTGGAGACTCTCTCTCTTCCACTCTTGTCGATGCAAACCAATTGGTGGCACTACGCGGCAAGCACCGTCAAAGACACGCACTCGAGTGGCTTGGCGGCCTTTCTATCACTCTTTCAAAAACGGTTCCGAGTCGGCTTGTTCGGAAGCACCAGCACCTACGACTATTTTGATTCGTGGGGTTCTCATCCAACCTGTGACATACAGTTTTCAAGTGACGCCTTTGAAGTGATCTCAGACGACAGCGCTTATTCTCGCGAGGACAAGGTGATGGAACTCATGGAATGGCCCACCGGACTGAAGAACCTGCGAGTGTGCCATCACCCCATCAATGGCCAAAACTGCCGCACGTGTGAAAAGTGCCTGCGCACGGCTTTATGTTTCATGGCAAACGGATTGGAGGCCCCCGACTGCCTGAAGGTCGATATGACGCGCAAGATTCTCGAAAACATCCAGCTTTACGAGCCCTTCAAGTCAGATATGGTCGGAAGGATTCTGAAACGAGCGAAGGAAAAGGGGATCAGGCGCCCTGAATTCGATATCCTTGAGAAGCGATACAAACGCAAAATGTTTCGCATGCATGTCCGCAAGTATCTCGAAGCAACACGGCAGACCAAAGTCGATCAGGGCCTCTGGAAGACGCTCAATGACCATCCTGTCATCGGAAAAGTGATCCGAAAGATGACGGGCTGACGAACGAAGCAACTCCCAATCTCTTGATCTTTATGATATCGTTTCGGAATGAACATCATCCGCCCCATGGAGCCGGGAGAAGAGATGGAAGTTGCCCGGCTCATTCATCACTCCACCAACCACTGGTATGAAACCCATCAGTTTGCTCCGGTTTTCCCGGGTGATCCGGAAGACTGTCTGATCTTTCCGGAAACCTACGAGGCCCTTGATCCGGGGCACTGTTTTGTGGCCATCGATCCGGACTCGAAAGAGATCATCGGGTCCTGCTTCCACCATCCCCGCCCCACCCATCATTCGCTGGGAATCATGAACGCCCACCCCAACCATCGCGGCGTGGCCAAGGCGCTCTTGCAACACATCATCCAAATCGCCACCGAAGCCGGCAAACCACTCCGTCTGGTTTCCTCGGCGGGTAATCTCGATTCCTTTTCGCTCTACAGCCGCCACGGTTTCAAACCCTACGCGGTCTATCAAGACATGACCATTGCAGTGCCGGAAGGCGGGCTACCACTTCCGCCCAATTCAGTTACGACCCGACAGGCCATCCCCGACGATGCTCCGGCGATCGCCAGACTCGAACTCGATCTCATCGAAACCTCGCGCGAAAAGGACTGGCTTTATTTCATCGAACAACAAGACGGTCCCTGGAAGGTCAACGTCACGATTGATGACAAAGGAAGGGTCACCGGTGCGATTGCCTCGATCGACCATCCGGGAACTCACATGATCGGGCCAGCGGTCGCTCCCGATGTGCCTACCTTGCTCACCCTTTTGGTCACCCAGCTCAACCACCATCCGGGCAAGGCGCCTCTTTTCCTCGCGCCATCTGATCAGCCGGTACTCCTGGCTGCCCTCTACCGAACGGGAGCGCGAAATCACGAGATCCATCTCGCTCAATCACTGGGTCCGCCTCCGAAAATTTCCGGGCTCACAATGCCCACCTTTCTTCCGGAGACGGCTTGATTCAGGATGTCTCCTACTGGTTGGTGAAGACCACCGGCTGGTGCATGGTGAAGAACTTGTCGGTCAGCGCCATCATGCCATCAGGGTTGCCGGGAAACTTGGTGGAATCGGGAGGGCGCGGAATGTTCCGGCCGATGGTGGCATCCTCGGGATGGGAGCGGGCAATGGACACCGGAGTGCCGACCTTGACGAGACGGAAGAAGCGTGGAGCCACGTTCTTGTGCATGCGAAGGCAACCTCCGGAGGCGGGGTAGTGTTTCATCCAGCCGGTATGAAATCCGTAGGCCGTTTTGAACTCACACCAATATGGCATCGGCGTTCCCTTGAAACCCCAGCCGGCGGGCTTGTTGCGAAGGTAACAACCTTTCACCTTGTTTCCACTAATGGCATACCCGTGGGTGTTGGCGCGATAACGATGAGTCTTGCGATTGATACGAAAATTTCCCGTTGGAGTAGAGTGTCCGGGACGTCCCACTGTCACCGGCATGATCAAGAGAGGTTTGCTGCCTTCCATGACATAGGCCATTTGATTGCTGAGCGAAACTTTCACCCGGACTTTTGAAGAATTGGTGGGGAGAGTGGCCGGGCGATTGTAGTTTTCATAGGCCCGCATGGCGGGACCGAGGGATCCGGTGGGCTCGATTGGCCCGCACGAGGTGAAAGCAAAGCCAGCCACACCGGCAAGGCAAGGCAGGATGGCACGTCGGATTGTGGAGGGAAATGACATGCTCCGGAAAATAGGGAGCATTTTCGCCGGAGTCCAGCAGGGGCATTGCCGGCCTACTCTCCCAAGCCAGGAAAGATCTCGACCGCTCACCGGGTAGCCTCTCCCCATGAACCTTCGGCATCTGCTCGTTCTTTTTTGTTTCGTCCACTCGGCTTTCGCAGCCGACCGCCCCAACATCATCGTGGTGATGACCGATGACCAGGGATACGGTCCCGTGGGTCGTCACGGGCATCCTTGGATCAAAACTCCCAATCTCGATAAGCTCTATGATCAAAGCACCCGCATGACCCGTTTTCTGGTCAGCCCGACCTGCTCCCCCACCCGTTCGGCACTCATGACCGGACGCCATCCCCTCAAGAACGGCATCACTCACACCATTCTCGAACGGGAACGGCTCGCCTTGAAAGCCACCATCCTTCCCCAGGTTCTCAAAACGGCCGGCTACACTTCGGGAATTTTCGGTAAGTGGCACCTCGGCGACGAGGACGACTACCAACCTCACAACCGCGGGTTTGATGAGGCTTTCATCCACGGTGCCGGCGGCATCGGACAAAGCTACCGTTGTTCCTGCGCCGACGTTCCCGGAAACAAATACTTCGACCCCGTGATTCGTCACAACGGTTCCTTTGTGAAAACCAAAGGCTACTGCACCGACCTCTTCTTCACCGCCGCTCTCGGGTGGATCGATCAGTGCCGCAAGAAGGACCAACCCTTCTTCACCTACATCACCACCAACGCTCCGCACGGTCCGTTCATCGCTCCCCCTTCAAACACGAAACGATTCACCGACCTCGGCTTTGCCGCCAAGACAGCCGGGTTTTACGGTATGATCGAAAACATCGACGAGAACATGGGGCGACTCATGGCAAAACTTGCCGAGTGGAAGCTGGAGGAAAATACCATCCTGATTTTCATGTCGGATAATGGCATGACCGGAGGAGGATCCGGACGCGCGGGCAAGCCTCTTGGCAAAAGCAAGGACGGCAAACCAATGATGATGTTCAACGCCGGACAAAAAGGCCTCAAAGGAAGTGCCGACGAAGGAGGCGTACGGGTGCCTTTCTTCATTCGCTGGAAAGGGCAATTCAAGGCCGGACACGATCTCTCCCAAGTCGCCGCCCACATCGATCTTTTCCCCACGCTCGTCGATCTCGCGGGTCTCCCCGCTCTCAAGACCCAGGTTGAGGGACGGAGTTTCCTCCCGCTCCTCCGCGATCCAGAGGCATCCTGGCCTGACCGTTATCTCTTCACCCAAAAAGCCCGGTGGCCCACCGGGTCGGAGCCGACCAAACACCAATGGAAAAACTTCGCGGTGCGGAGCCACCAATACCGACTCGTGGGTGGACAGCTCTTTGACATGATCAGGGACCCGGGCCAAAAAACCGACATCGCCGAGAAGCGTCCTGAGGTCGTGGAGAAAATGCGCGCGG
>JASFWU010000315.1:0-3664 GCA_050049035.1 Akkermansiaceae bacterium
CAATCCGTGACCGGAACACCGGCTTGATCCAGTATCCGCCGATCCCTTTCCCTGAAGACAACCCGGAGACCCGTCAGTTGATCGGAAGTGCCGATTTGGGCATTCCCTCGGGGATCGACATCGGGGCAGGCTTCTTGGATCCCGGTGTCGAGCTTGTTGCCGAGCTTGAATTCCGCCGCGCTCTTGTGAGTGGCTCCACCGTCGATCGCTCGGGTCGTTTTTTCCTCTGGGACATCAATCTGATCGATAGCTACGAGGGGTTCCTGACCGTCAACTACCCCGACTCTGTTCCTCTTTCGGAGCGGGCTGGAGACTTTGACTTTGATGATGATGGATTCACCAACCTGGAGGAGTTCGGTCTCCAGACCGATCCGCTTGATCCCGCTTCCGTTCCCAACGTGACTCCCACCTTGGCTCCCATCACCAACCAGTGTCTTCTGGACATTCCCAAAAGACCGGCCGTTGGTTCGAGTCTCACCTACTTCGTTCAGGCCTCGGTTGATTTGGAAACATGGACCACGATCACTCCGGACGATCCCAACTGGTTCATCATCTTTGACAACGAGGATCGGATTACGGTTCTCAGCCGTGACCCAGCCGGCGTTAACCCTTGCTTCCTGCGCGTCCGTTTCCAGGAAAACTAACACCCCCCGATCCACATCAATACACACATTTCAGTCATGAAAAATTCTTCAATCGCCATTCTCTCGATGCTGGCATTCTCCAGTCCATCGTTTGGCCAGTCCGCCGCCAATTTTGTCAGCAAAATCGGGGCCGACGGGGTCTACCGGCATTCCAGCGATGAAAAGGTGAGCAAGTATTCCCTTTCCACCCGCGAACTTTGCTACGAGGACGCTCACGGCAAACTCCGGATTGAGCCGGTGGCCGCCGGTTCGAGAGAGGCCATCGTGAAACAGGCCTCGGTGCCTGAGGGCGGCAAATACCTGGTCTTCTATCCCGACGGTCAGGAGATGAATCCGCGGGCCCGCCACGTTCTTCGCAACCGCTATCTGATGAAGGTGAAAGCCGATACCGATCTCGAGTTGGTTCGCCAGCGTTGCGGGATCAAAAGCCTTCGCCGTCTTTCGGAGGGTTCCGATCTCGTTCTTTGCGAGGAAGAGTCGGCCGGAAAAGTGCTCGGACAACTTTCGAATGTTCTCAGTGATCCTTCGGTCATTTCTGCGGAGCCTCTGTTTGCCCGCAAGCTCTACAAGCGCCTTGTGCCGAGCGATCCCTTCTACAACACCGCCGACAATCCCCGGCTTGATCTGGCCTACCAATGGTATCTCAACAATGAGGGGGTGAACGGGGGAATCGCCGATATTGATATCAACCTCGAAGGGGCTCTGGATCGTGCCACCGGGAACGGGGTGACTGTCGGGATCGTCGATGATGGTCTCGCGATTGATCATGATGATTTGATCGATAATGCCACCGGGCCTCACTTGAACCTTCTTGACGGTGCGGAAGATGATCCGACCACCTTCGACGCCGCCCTGAATCACGGAACGAATGTGGCAGGACTGATCGGGGCCTCGTTTAACAACGGGGAGGGGATCTCCGGGGTTGCTCCCAACTCCACGCTTTCCGGAATCCGCCTTTTGGGTGCGGTCACTGACGACGCCGACGAGGCGCAGGCTTTGGGATTTGAGCGGAGTGTCATCGACATCTACAACGGTGGCTACGGCCCGGACGACACCACGCTCAACCTCGAGGGGCCCGGACCACTCACCTTGCAAGCCTTCGAGCAGGGAATTCTCAATGGACGGCCTTCGCCGGTGAGTCCCAGCACTTCGCTTGGAAGTATTTTTGTCTGGCCTGCCGGAAATGGTGGCCTGATCGGTGATAACTCGAATTACGACGGCTACGCCAACTCCCGTTTCACCATTGCGGTGGGATCGGTCACGGACGCCGGGGTTCGCGCGCCCTACTCGGAGCGTGGCTCCAACCTGGTCGTTGTGGCTCCCTCAAGCGGAGGAGCCTCCGATGTTCTGACCACTTCCTATTCTTTGGGGGTCGATCAGGATGATAACCCGATCCGGGTGACGGAATACGATCCCAACTTCACCGGAACCTCGGCCTCCGCGGCGATGGTTTCCGGGGTGGTCGCCTTGATGTTGGAGGAAAATCCCAATCTCACCTGGCGGGACGTTCAGGATATTCTCATCCGCACTGCGGTGAAGGTCGATGAAGCCGATGGTGAGTGGATCACCAATGGTGCCGGTCTTGAATTCAACGAAAACTACGGAGCCGGTCTCGTCGATGCACAAGCAGCAGTGACACAAGCTCTGACGGTGAATCCCGCCACGGCTCTGGGCCCGGAGGTCACGCAGTTTAAGACCCGTTTCTTCCCGGCCAATGCCGAGCCCTTCACTCCCGAGAGCGGTGCCGTTCCCGATAACAACGGGGAATCCCTGTTGGTCGAGTTCGATATGACCGAGGACGATGGAGGAAATGCTTTTCCGAATCTCAAGGTCGAGCACGTTCAGCTTTCGGCTACCATTGTCACGGAGAGCCGCTCGGATCTCGAGATCGTTCTGATCTCTCCCAATGGAACGGAGAGTATCCTTCAGTCGCCAGATCCTGATCATGCCGAGCAGAGTATCTTTTTCTGGAGCTTCATGACGGTTCGAAACTGGGGTGAAGGTTCCGGTGGTAAGTGGGTCGTCCGTATCACCGACACCGTGACCGGAAATCCGGCTGTGGTGAACAACATGAGTCTGGTGGTTCACGGTGCCGAAGATGCCGACGCTCCGGTCAGCGAGATCCCGCTGCTCATCAGCACCCGTTTCTTCACTCTCGATCAGGGAGCTCCTTTCAGCTACGCCTTCCAGACTACGGGAACCGAGTCGATTCAGGTGGGTGATCTGCCCCCGGGATTGGTCTTCAATCCTGAAGCGCGCACCATCACCGGGGTTCCCTCCGAGCCCGGCCTCTACACCACTCCGGTTGTTCTGGTCAGCAGTACCACCGACAACGGTCTCTTTCAGCTGAACTTCGAGGTTCGCCCGACTGCGGTGGCACTCGGCGATGCGGTTGGTCTTCCTGACAATCCTGCCTTCTTCGGTGGCGACGCTCCCTGGGAGTTTGAGTTCGAGGACACAACCGACGGAGATGTGCCTGAGCCTCAATCTGCAAGAAGTGCCGTCAACCTTGGCGATAACGAACAATCGATCTTCGGCTTCAACGATCTTCCTGGTGGTGTTCTCCTCTTTGATTGGAGAACCTCCTCCGAAGAGGGTGGAGACCGTCTCTGGTTCAATCTTGGAGGAACTGTTCCTCAAAACTGGGAAGCTTTCCTGAGCGGGGAGCGTGTTTGGGGAAGAACTGCCGTTCTTCTACCCAACCCTCTCAATGATGTTCGTTGGATCTACTCCAAGAACGAAGCCACCAGCGAGGGCGAGGACCGAGGCGTGGTCGACAACATTGAGTTGGTGGAAACCGACAAGTTCTTCGAGGATGTTCGCCGCGCCGGAAACATTCAGGGTCTTGACCTGAATTTCGACAGTCGGACGCTCCTTTTCCCATTCGAATTCGCCGGGGGAAGTCCTTCCCCGGATGGCACTCGCGAGATTCTTCGCTCCTCCACCATCGGGAACGGACAGACCGCTTCGGTAAGTTCGGTCATCGAGGGGCCTGGTCGCCTCACCTTCCGCGCCTTCAA
>JASFWU010000257.1:0-4487 GCA_050049035.1 Akkermansiaceae bacterium
CGTCGATTACAAGCGGACTCGTCACGTCTCCGGCGGAAGCGGAGAAGGGAACTGCTGCCATGCTCACGGGAAAGAGCACCCCACCCAGAGCGAACCGGCGAAGGGTTCTAAGATTAGAGGATTTGAGTTTCATACGATGGAGGGTTTGCACACTCCGTTCCGATTGTCAACATCACAGTTCAACAATGTCACAATCCCCTGCCGGTGAACGGTTGGTCGAATCGGGAAGATTTCGAGGTCGGGCACGAAAACGCGGCACAAGCCCGAGCAGACGCGCGTGTCGAGCATGAGGAAGAGCAGGCCAGGCACGCGGCCGACTCCCACGCAATTTCGGAACCCCCACAACCCATAACCCACAACCCATGAACTTCCCCCGAAACGGTAGACAGGCGGGGCTTGGTCTGAGAACATCAAAATCAGATCATCATGTCAAACACCGGAAACAGCTACACGGAAGAGTTTCGCCGGGATGCAGTCGAGTTGCTTCAAAGCAGCGGTCGTCCCATCAGACAGGTCGCGCGCGAACTGGGAGTCAACGTCAACAGTCTGCGGAGTTGGCGTAATCGCATCCTCGGCCAAAGCGGAGGTGAGAGCTTTGGAGCCGTAGGCGACAAAGATCGAGCCGGAGCGTCGGCCGAGGAGCTGCTTGCCGAGATCAAGCAGCTCAAGAAGGAGAACGAGTATCTCAAGCGGCAGCGTGAGATACTAAAAAAAGCAGCCAGCATTCTCAGCGAAAACCCGGAGCTGGGTATGCGATGATCGAAGAGATGCGGGATCACTACGCGGTATCGGAACTGTGTGAAGCATTCGAAGTCTCCCGAAGCGGGTACTACAAATCGAAAAGCGTCACTTCCAGTGCCCTGGAAACGGAAAATGAAAAGATCATCGAGGCGATGAAGCAGATTCACCAGGAGCCTGTCAAAAAGGCCTATGGGAGTCCCCGAATGACAGTGGAGTTGCAGAAGCGTGGCTTTACCTGTTCCGAGAATCGAGTCGCACGCCTCATGGCAAATGAAGGGCTCAAGGCCCGGCACAAAAGAGCGTTTCGCCCCAAAACAACCGTGCAGGATCCAAATCGGACGCCAGCGCCCAACCGTCTTGCTGAGATCGAAACACCTTCCCACCCGGGAGAAGTGTTCGTTAGCGATATTACCTATGTCGCAACACGAGAGGGCTGGCTCTACCTCGCGGTGACAATGGACCTTTTCAGTCGACGCATCGCAGGGTGGCACCTCGAAGGCTCGATGAAAACTGACTTGGTGATTGAAGCAGCGCAAAAAGCGGTGGCTGGCACCGGACTGCAACCCGGAGCGATCTTCCATTCTGATCGAGGCTGCCAATATACCAGTCAACGGATGCGGGAGTGGCTGACTCGAAGAGGTCTGCTTTCAAGCATGAGCGCGGCGGGATATTGCTACGACAATGCGACCTGCGAATCGCTTTTTGCCACCCTGAAACGAGAGGCTTTTCCGACCGGATGCGTGTTCGATACGAAGCAGGAAGCGCGGCGCACAATCTTCGAATATGTGGAAACGTTCTACAATCGGGAGCGCATACACACTGCCTTGGAGAATCAGTCTCCAGAGAGCTTCCTGACAAATCACTTTCAACCTAAAACAATCACCCTAAACTAAACCTAACGAGACCAAGCTTTTCGTGTCCACTTTTCTGGGGGAGTTCGAGGGTGCAAGCTTCCCGTTTGTTTCGCTCGGGTCTAGCCTTCCGCCTCCCTCCTTGATCGCCCATGAGTTTCCCGTCTCCTCCCTCCCCGGTTCGGGAGAGCGTGCGGACGGGAGTGATTATTGAGGGGGTGGGCAAGCTTCTGATTGTCGCCCGTCACCTGGTTCTTCTTCCCGTCTTTCTCAGCTGCTGGGGCCGAAGCCTCTATGGTGAGTGGGTGGTGTTGACCTCCGTGGCCGCGTTTCTTGAACTCGCGGGATTCGGGATCGGAGTGGCGAGTGGAAACGAGATGGTTGCTGCCCTTGAACGCGGGAAGCGGAGGCTGGCCATAACCATCTTCTGGGCTGGCCTGATCCCGCTGGCGGTGGTCTCGCTGGCGATCCTTGCTGTTGGAGTGGCAGTCGCTTGCTCGAGGTGGGATCCCCGATTCCTGGTCGCGGAGTCCATCATCGGCGAGCAGGAATCGCGAGTGGTTCTCGGGGCCGCAGTCATCCAGGTAGGAGGGGGCGTTCTCGGGAGCATCTTTGCCGGAGGGTTGAACGCCTACCGGGGATTCAATTTCACTCGAGCATGGGGAGGGATTGCCCAGCTCGTTGTCATCGTTGCCGTTGTCCTCGCCCTGCAGGGAGGGTTGGAACCCGCGGCACTGGCGATTCTTCTGGGTGCGTTCTCGTGGTTCTTCGCTTTTGTCAGTTCCATTTTCCTGTTCGCAGGCCGTCGCGAGTTGAGAACGCTTCCGCGCAAACCTTGTCGGAGCCTCGCGGCGGCATGGAAGCGGTTGCTATCGCCTTCACTGGGGTTCTTCCTCTCACCCCTGGTCAGCCTGCTGCTTTTGCGAGCTCCCAATGTCCTTCTGGGGGTTTACTTCGGAGGTAGCATCGTGACCGGTTTTTCTGCCTGCCGAACCCTGACAAACAGCCTTCGCCAGGGAGTGTCGCTGGTTTCGGTTCCTGCCTGGCGTGCCATCACGGCGGCAGCGGCCGTCAGGAACTGGTCCAGGGTTCGCAGGGTCATGCGGCTGGTTGTGATGGCTACGACCCTCTCGACTGCCGTGGGCGCGCTGGTTCTCTTGTTGGGCTTCGAATGGATCCTCGATTGGTGGCTGGGAGAAAATTTCGAGGTCGAATCGTGGATCTTCCTTGGCCTGCTCCTGAGTGCCTGCGTGTCGATCCTTGCTTCCCTCTTTGGCCTCTATCTCTTTGCGACCAATCAGAATCTGCAGATCACGATCCGTGTTGCGCTATGGGCAATTCTATCCATGTCTGCAGCCTGGATCGCCCTTGGAATGGGAGGATCCTCGATCTGGGTCGTAGGAGGACTTGTCGTCTCGAACCTGGGGGCGTTTTGTATCTCTTTGCGCGGTTTCCTGCAGGTATGGAAGCAGACAGAGGTCAGCGCCGTTTCCTCGTGAGAAGTCGCGGAAGGTGGCGAAAGTATGATATGGCCAGGTCTCGCTTGCTTCGGAAGTAGGCGCCCCATCCAATTTCCCTGATGTACTGAAAGCGGCGAGCAATTCCCCGCGGAGAGAACTCGGCCCAGAGCAGGCGCATTGCGCCGCCGGGTGAATCGCAGAGAAGAAGGTCGTGCGGAAACTTCTGGAGAATGAATCCTGCTTCGCTGTGGCTCATCGTGGAATAGATCCGGTTCGATGCGTAGCCGAGCAGCTTGTCCTGGCGCCTTCCGCGCGGGGCGTCTTCGAGGAAATCCTCCGGGATGGGGAAGGAAAGCTCATATGCAGCGAGTTGGATCGGGATCCAGAACGAGCGCGGGCACCGGCAAGATGCGGCCCACTTGCGGAGAAGGTTCCAGTCAATGGAATCCGGTCCGGCCGACTTCATGGTGAAGAGTTGACCCCAGAATGTCTTGAGTCCGTGGGTATACCCTTCTGATGTCGTGTGCACAGCGGTGTGCAGGAGAAACCCTTCCGTGGACAACACGCGGAAGGGCTCCCATCCGGATACGGTGATGAGCTTCTTCAGCATCGCTTCCTCGGGCAGGCCCCAGAACTCGGGTAGAATTCGCACATGAATCTCGACGAGGATGGTTCCCTTCCTGAGTGGAGGCAGGTGATGGCTCGCGGCATCGGCGACAAGTCCTTCGAATCCGTTTTCGAGCAGTTTCTCCTGGATCGCGTTCGCTTTGTCGGGGTCGATGTAGAGATCGATATCTCCCGGCGTCTTGCAGGGAATCGCTTCACCGTCGCTCAACGACTGGACGACCAGTGCGGCTCCCTTCAAGAGAACGGCTTCTGCCCCCGCTTCCTCGAGACAAGTCGCGATGAGGCGAAGGGTCTTTTTAACTTCGAGCAGTTTGACGCTCTCCGCCACGGAGGCGTTTCGAATCGCATCCTGCACGAAAGCGGGAGTAAGCGCGCTGACGTCCGGGCTTTCGAAAAAACGGGTCAGCGGCCGTGCCAGTCCATTGCCTGTTATGGTTCGAAGGACCTGTTGCCAGTCGAGGTCGGGCCGGGAGAGCAACTGGCTGCGGCGCCCCGTGGAATCGGGAAGCAGGCCAGGAATCGATGCGTCTAGCAGGATCCTGGTGATCCCGGCCCGATTGACGAAGGTTCGATTGAATTCTCCGGCGATTCGCTGCTTCTGAATGAGGAGGCGGAGGGACTCGCGCTGAGCCACTTCCCTCGGCTCCGAAAGGCGTTCACGTAGAGCTTCGCAGGCACGGGCATCCGAGTTGATGTGCAGGCAGAGGTCGCAGAGACCGTGGTACTCTTCGCGAAACGGGAAGCGGGATCCTTCAGGGAGCTTCTCCAAGGTTTCTTTCAGGTAGAGGGGGCCCTTCGTTCGTATGGT
>JASFWU010000256.1:0-4487 GCA_050049035.1 Akkermansiaceae bacterium
GGCCCAGCCGATTAGGGAGCCGCCGTAGGCGAAGAATAATCCCAGCGCGATCGGAAGGTCGATGTGAATGGTGCGGTGACGGATCGCAGCAATAGCTTTGGAGAAGAAATAGCTCCCGCCGATGAGCAGAGCGAAGGTGGCCGAGAGAAGGCCAATCAGATCGAAGATCCCGGCATAGGGGAAATCGTCCTTCATCCCGAGATAACGAGGCAGGGAAAATGCCATCGTGTTCATCGCAAAAGCTCCACAAAGTCCGAGCTTTGGAATGAGCTTCCGGCTTTCAGAGCGGGCCTCTCCGGCTTGCGAGGGATCCTCCAGGATATAACCATATTTTGGCAGTTCATTGGCAAGCTTCAGGATTGCATCGCTTCCTTTTTCCCACGTGAATTCGGCTTCTGCCGTGGCCGGAAAGACACTGGCCCGAATGGCGCCCGGGTAGGCTATGAAGAGTCGTTCGATGAGCCAGACACATCCCACGCAGGTGACTCCGCTGATCCGAAGTTTGATCGTAATTTGTTCCCCGCCGTCCGAATTGGTGGCAATCAGGTTTTCGAGCCAGTCGATCTTGGGTGATTCAAACGGACGTTCTCCCACCGGGCGTCCCGCTTGTCCGTCCTGAAGCTTGTAGAAGTCATCGAGTCCTTCAACCATGATGAGCTGGTTGACGAACCGGCACCCCGAGCAGCAAAACTCAGACTCACGCTCGGTGGGCGTGAAAGGAGTGTGGCAGTGGGCGCAAGTGCAGGTGCTCATTTCAATGACAGCACGATGGAAGTTCGGCCTCGGCTTCTGCCGCAGGGTTGACAGTTTCCGGAGCGGTGAAAGACGGGAGGGTGTCGTGCAGCCGCCAGATCATGACAAGGGCTGCAACCACGGCGAGGCCGCGTTGAAGTTGCTGGAATCGAAGAGCCGGCATGGCGGCGCGGAGCTTCGAAAATCCTTGCTGGGAGATCCATAGAAGCGGGACCGTGCCCATCCCAAAAGCAAGGGCAAACTCAGCTCCTCTCATCGCACTCCCGCTTAAGAGGGTGGTCCCGAAAAGAAGATAAAGCGGCCCGCAGGGAAGGAGAGGGGTAAGAAGCCCCATCATGAAGGCCCCGCGTCCGGCCGAAAGTTTGAAGGAATGAAACCGGACCCGCGCCACCATCCGGTCGACGAAGCGGGGACGGGGCATTTTCTTCCACAAGCCCAAGGCGGTGACAAGAAAGAGCACGACCAGCAGCCACGGAAGAACAACCGCCGGAGTATTGAAAATCCATCGGAGGGGCTGCTGCCCGATTGCCCCGCAGGCCGCTCCGATCGAGCTATAGGCAACGAGTCGCCCGCCGTGATACCCGAGGTAGGCCACAAGCGTGCGGGTTTCCCCCTGTCCGGCCTTGCCGACCGAGCAGGCAATGGGACCACACATCGCGACGCAATGGACACTGGTCACCAGTCCAATTACCAGGGCCGCGGCGATCGTGAGACCCGGGTCCATCAGGGGGTGGGATCAGTGGCTGTGGTTTGGGCGGGAACCTCGATCGCCTCGGTCCGGTGCCTGATCGCGGTCGTGACAATGACCGACCATGCTCCGATGAGGAGAAGAAAGGCCATGGTGACCAAAGTGGCTGGATGTTGGAAAAACGCTTTCATGACGTGCAGGAGACTGAAGGATTTGATTGGTTGGTGCTGCGCATTTTCTGCGAATTGATGCTCCGTTATTGCGCAGGCTTCTTGAGCGAGGCGGGGTTGGGTCCCACAAAGCGGATGGTGGTGATGATTTCCACATCGTCAGGCTGACCCGTAATTTTCAGCTTAATGTCCTGTGGCCCCTGGTAGTTTTCCTTCGAGATCAGGATCACCGCAGGGCGGGTCAGGTCCGACCTGGCCGGCACTTTGATTTCCTCTCCGGCCCCGCTCAGCTCAAATCCCTCGGGGGCGCTTTCCAGGGTAACGACAAAGGTGGCTTCCTGGTTTCGCTTGTTGGTCAGCAAAAGGCGGTAGTTGTTTCGAATGGTCGTCTCGTCGATAAAGAAAGGAGGGCCAGCCATCCGCGAGGAGGTGACGCTGTATGGAACGGCTTTGTTCATGGCAGCCACCGTGAGGGCTCCCAGGCCAAAGCAGCCCAATACAGCATAGAGGATCATGCGGGGGCGCAGAATGCGTTTCTTCTTTCCAGTGAGGCCATTGAGCGAATCGTAGCGAACCAGTCCGGTCGGACGCTCAAGTTTTTTCATGATGTCATCGCAGGCATCGATGCAGGCGGCACAGCCAATACACTCCAGTTGCAGGCCGTTTCGGATATCGATTCCGGTGGGACAGACCGTAACGCAACGGCGGCAATCGATACAATCAGCGGCGGCCGGATCACTGGCTTTCCCGCGGGGTTCGCCCCGCGCCTCGTCGTAGCCGATGATGATGGTGTCATCGTCGGTCATGGCTGATTGGAGCCGACCGTAGGGGCAGACCATGATGCAGAACTGCTCGCGAAAATGCGCAAAGCAAAAATAGAAGGCACCCGTGAGGAAGACCACCGTGCCGAAAGCCGCAAAATGGTCGAAAGGATTCCCCTGCACAAAGTCATACAGGCGCTCCAGTGAGACAAAGTAGGATAGGAAGATATGGGCCAGGATGGCTGCCGTGAAAACGAAGAGACCGTGTTTGATCACCCGACGCCAGATTTTAGGAAACGTCCACGGCGCGGCATCCAGTTTGCGTCGGGCCGTGGAATCGCCATCGATCAATCGTTCGATCCGTCGGAAGATGTGTTCCAGAAAGATGGTGTAAGGACAGGCCCAGCCGCACCAAAGACGGCCCAACAGGGCTGTGATGAAAAAGAGGGTAAATCCCGTCCCGGTGATCGCAAAAAAGAGGACCCAGAGGTCTTGAGGGTAAAGAGTCAGCCCGAAGAGGTGGAATTTCCGCTCTGCGACATCGAAAAAGACTGCCGGAGCCTCGTTGATCGTGATCCACGGCAAGGCCACATAGACGATGAGGAGTAAGAAGGCGAAGAGCCGTCGGGCCAGAGTAAATCGGCCCGAGACATCTGAAGGATGCAAGACGTGGTGTGAACCGTCCGCATTGACAGTGGTAACGCTGTCCAGATTGGGCTTCTTCTGAGCGGTCATGGGTGGAAGGTGTCACGGCAACTTGGTTTTTGCTCCGCATCCCTTGTCATAACCTGCGCGTAGGACCTTGACCGGATGTCATGCAGGTCAGCTGATTGTACTTTCAGGGTGTTTTTGCTTTTTTAGGATTCCAAAAATGCCCCTTGCCGATCGCGGGCGGCTGCCGATAGTCCCACCATGAGCGACGACGACAAAGGAGGTCCAAAGGGGCCGAAATATCCTGAACCGGACGAAATTCGCAAAACTCTCGAAGGGCTGTTTGGCAAGATGGGAAAATCAGGTTTTTCATTCCCTGGAATGACGCCGGATTCATTCACGGAGGAGGATGACTCGGTTGCCGATGACTTTGTTGATCCGGTCGACGATGAGATCTTCCAGTTCAACCTTCTTCCCCGGGACATCAAAGCGCATCTCGATCGTTTTGTGATTCGTCAGGACGAGGCAAAGAAGGCTCTCGCGATTGCTGTTTGTGATCACTACAACCACGTCAAGGCCTTGCGGGCCAGTGATGAAAATGGTGAGCGGCTTGAGCTTCAAAAGCAGAATGTCATGGTGGTCGGCCCGACCGGGGTGGGGAAAACCTATCTCGTGAAGCACATCGCCGAGTTGATCGGAGTGCCTTTTGTGAAAGCCGATGCCACCAAGTTTTCCGAAACCGGATATGTCGGAGGAGACGTCGATGACCTCGTTCGTGAGTTGGTCTCCAAGGCCAATGGCGATGTTTCACTCGCGGAGTATGGCATCATTTATATCGATGAAATCGACAAGCTGGCTTCATCAGGTGGCGCCGGGATGATCGGACGGGATGTCAGCGGAAGGGGCGTGCAAACGACTCTTCTAAAGCTGATGGAAGAGACCGAGGTTCCTTTGCGCAATCCCCAGGACATGCGCGGTCAGATGATGGCCATGATGGATCTGCAAAACGGCAAGCAAGGGAAGGATACCATCAACACGCGGCACATTCTCTTCATTGTCAGTGGCGCATTTTCGGGGCTTGAGAAAATCGTGCGCAAGCGGAGCCAGGCCAGCCAGATCGGCTTTGCCGCCGAGCAAACCGAGCCGGTGATGGACAAGGAGCTGTTCCGTCATGTCAAAACCCAGGACTTCATCGATTTTGGATTCGAAGCCGTGTTTATCGGAAGGATTCCCGTCCGGGTGGTATGCGAGCACCTTGAGGCGGGTGATCTCGAGGCTATTCTCAAATATTCGGAAGGAAGCCTCTTACGCCAATATGAGCGTGAGTTCGAAGCCTATGGCATTGATCTCAAGTTCAAGGATTCCGGGATCGAAGAGATGGCAAGACGAGCAGCGGACGAGAAGACCGGTGCCCGCGGCCTGATGACGGTCGGAGAAAAGATCCTTCGGGACTTTAAGTATGAG
>JASFWU010000031.1:0-14226 GCA_050049035.1 Akkermansiaceae bacterium
TTGGCCGGCGGCGACCTGGTCAACACCAACGTCCCGGGCACCTACACCATCCGTTACGTCTCGCTTGACCCATCCGGCAATGCCGGCGTGGTGACCCGCCAGGTCATCGTCGAGGAAGATTTGTCGGTTCCTGTTATTACCTTGAACGGAGCGGCCGATCTGACCGTGGAAGCCAGCCTTGATCCCTTTGTGGATCCGGGAGCGACAGTGGCAGAAGGACCGGCCGGCACGAATCCCGGTGCTCCGCTCGATGCCGGCAACATCGTTGTCGGTGGAGACACTGTCGATCCGGCCTCGCCGGGCGTTTACCGTCTCTTCTACAACTACACGGATGCTCCCAATGGCAGCGCTCTTCAGGTCGAGCGGTTGGTCCGGGTGGTGGACACGACCCCGCCGGTCATCACCCTGAATGGATCGGCGAATCTCACCGCCGTTGCAGGTCAGCCGTTCTTTGATCCTGGTGCCACTTCCAGCGATATTGTTTCTGGAGAATCGGTAGCCCTGCCAGGTAGCTATCCCGGACAGACTCTTTTGGGTCGCTGGGGATTCGATGACCCGCTTGACCCGGGCAAGGATGATTCCGGTAACGCCCGGTCCGTCACTCTCGAAGGAGGCGCGGTCAGGGGCGAGGATTCGGCAGCCGTTGGTGATGGATTCCTGAACACCGCTGGTGGAGGTCGCTATGCCACGGTGCCGGGTGGTGCCACCGCCAATGACCTCTTCGAAATGGGAAGCGACAGCTTTACCGTTTCGGCCTGGGTCCGTGGATGGCCCGGAGGAAACTGGTTGCCCTTCGTCTCCAAGCGAGGAGAGGGCGGTCAGGGATGGCAGCTGCGCAAGCGCTCCAACCAGACCAATGCCACCATCACTACTCGTGGTGCCGGTGCCGACGACAACCCAACCGGTGCTCCGTTCCCTCAGGACGGTCAGTGGCACCACCTGGTGGGCCGGGTTGATCGCACCACCAATGAGAAGACCATCTGGGTGGACGGGGTCCAAATTGGAGACACGGGTTTCTTGAACGGAAACCCGATCAACAATGCCACCAACCACGCCCTGACCTTTGCGGCCCGGGATAACGGCGGGGGCTCCATCGGGAACTTCGCAGGTGTGGATCTCGATGATATCCAGATCTACCGGAGAGCCCTTGAACAGTCGGAGATTGAGGCACTCGCTGATCCGGATGACGGGATTGATTTCTACCCCAACACCTTGAGTGAGGGGTCGTTTGAGATCACCTACACGGCCGTTGACGAAGCGGGGAACACCAGTTCGGTCACCCGAACGGTGACGGTGATTCCAGCTTCTCCGTTTGTCATTACCGGTGTGCAATACAACGCCAACAACTCGGTTGATCTCACCTGGAACTCAATCCCGGGATCGAACTACACCGTGTCAGTATCGACCAACCTGGTGGATTGGGTTGACGTGCTGACGGGCTACGCCTCGCAAGGTCAGGTCACCAGCTTCAACTACGTTGGTGGAGGTGGATTCCCTGATCCCGATCCTTCGGTCAATCCGCAACTCTATCTCAGAGTGACGGAAGAGTAATCGCCCGACAAAAGATCGAACAAAAAACACCGCCCCCTCTGGATGCAGAAGGGGCGGTTTTCTTTTCCCTGATTTTCTTAAAGTCCGAATTCCTTGAGCTTGGGCTCAATCGCCTCGGCCCAGATCTCGTAGCCCTTCTGTTTGGGATGAAGTGCATCGGGCATGATTTCCTTAGTGAGGACACCGTCGCCTGTGAGGAACTTGTCCGAGATGTCGAGGTAGTGAATGCGCTCTCCATTGTGCATCTTCGAGATGAGCTTGTTGATCTCGACGTTGTTCTTGCGGAGCGGGTCATCCGGTTGAACTCCACGTGGGAAAACTCCCAGGAGAAGGATCTTGGCGTTCGGGCAGCGTGCCCGAAGGGTGGAGACGATGCGTTCAATGCCATCGCGAACCTCCGAAGGGTCCTGTTTGCTGTGACCGGTGTTGTTGGTCCCGATCATCACCACGGCAACCTTGGCCTTCTTCTGATTGCGCAGGTTTCCGTTGTTGAGTCGCCAAATGACATGCTCGGTGCGGTCTCCGGAGATTCCCAGGTTCAGGGCCTTACGCTGGCCATAGAATTTCTCCCACGTTGATTTGCCGGCGTTTTCCCAACCTTGGGTGATGGAGTCGCCAATAAAGAGGAGGTCGTGTGAACCTTTGGAAGCCTTCTGGTTCATCGAGCGATGGCGTTTGCTCCACCAATCTCCGTCACGGGGAGCACCAAGAATGGCGGAGTGAGCGCGATACTTTTTACGGGCCGCTTCGAGCTCGGCTTTCATTTCGGTAAAGACCTTGGCGTAGGCCGGATCCTTGTGAACGGATTTCATTTCCTTGGGATCCTTCTTCATGTCGAAGAGCTGGTATTCTTTGGTCTTCGGAACCCAGAAGAGCTTGTGGTCGGTAGTGCGAACCCCGTCGTGAGCGGCCACACTGTGAGTGCGTTCACCGGTGTAACGGTAGTAAACGGAGTCACGCCAATCCTTGGGCTTCTCCCCGGAGCTTTTGAAGATCGGAACGAGCGATTTCCCCTGCATCCCTTCAGGGATCTTGGCTCCGGCGATATCGAGAAAGGTCGGGCCGTAGTCGATGTTTTGAATAATGGCTTTGGAAACCGAACCCGGCTTGATCTTGCCGGGCCAGCGGACAAGAAAAGGCATCATGAAGGATTCTTCAAACATCCAGCGTTTGTCGTACCAACCATGCTCGCCGAGGTAAAACCCCTGGTCCGACGAGTAGATCACGATGGTATTGTCGGCGAGACCGGTGTCGTCGAGGTGTTTGAGGATTTTTGCGATCCCCTCATCCATCGACTGAATGACCGCGAGGTAGTCCTTGATGTAGCGCTGGTACTTCCAGCGGGTGATGGCCTTTTGATCGAGCTTGCCCGCCTTCATGTCGGCAATGAATTTCTGGTTTTCATCATCGTAGGCCGCGATGAAGGTCTTTTTGTCCTCTTCAGAAAGCCGGTTGAACTGGCCGTTGCCCTTGCGTCCGGTGAAGTGGCTCGGGAAGAGATTCGGTCCCTGCATCTTCATGTCGTTCCCCCACGACATATGATCCTGAATCCCCATGGCGTGTTCCTTGAGAACCGAGGAACGATTTTCGTAATCATCGAACAAGGTCTCCGGCTCGGGCACGGTGACGCCATCGAACATGTTGATGTGGCGCATGGCCGGGGCCCAGTTGCGGTGGGGAGCCTTGTATTGCACCATCGCCATGAAGGGTTTCTTTGACTTGGCCGCATCCTTGAGCCAGGTGATGCCCTTTTCGGTGACGAGATCATTGCAGTGCCCGTCGAATCGTTTCCGGGTGTTGTCCATCTGGATGAAGTCCGGATTGTAGTAGGCACCCTGGCCGGGAAGGATTTCCCAGTAGTCAAAGCCCACCGGATTGGAGTGAAGATGCCATTTTCCGATCATCGCGGTGGTGTAGCCCGCGTCACGGAGAAGGTTTGGGAAGGTGGTTTGCAGGCCGTCGAAATAGGATGAGTTGTTGTCGATGAAGCCATTCAGATGCGAGTGCTTCCCGGTCAGGATGGAAGCGCGCGACGGGCCGCAGATCGCGTTGGTGCAGTAGGAGAGATCAAAGCGCATTCCTTCCTTTGCGATGCGGTCGATGCCGGGAGTGGGCGCGATCTCGTCGAAGAGCCCGCCCGGATAGCAGGAGATCGCGTTGGGAGCGTGGTCGTCGGAAAAGATAAACAGGATGTTGGGCCGTTCGGCGGCGGAGCCCGCCAGGGTCAAAGTGGCGAGCAAGGCAAGAGTTGGTTTCATTTCAGTTTGTTTTGGGATTTTAGAATTTCGACAGGCGGTTAGCCTCACATTCTCGATCAGATGTTTTTGGATGCACAAAGGGATACGATGCGAACGTCATGGGCTGTCATTTTGGAAGCTCTTAAGCGATCGGGCGGTATGCCGGTGTCCGATCTGGCGCGTGAGATTGAGATGAGCTACATGGGGGTGAAGCAACATTGCCTCAAGCTAACCGAACTGGGGTATCTTGAGGAATGGCGGATTCCCCGGGAGAAGAAAGAAGTCGGGCGACCGGAAAAACTCTACCGCCTGACCGCAAAGTGTGACCCGCTTTTTCCGCAGGCCGGAGTTGGATTGACCCTTGCCGTTCTTCGTGGCGTGAAACAAATGTTTGGCGATGCTGCGCCCGAGAAGCTCCTCTTTCATCACTTCCAGGAGTTACGTGAGCAATGGCAGCCGAAGTTGAAAGCCGGAAAATCTCTGGTGGAAAAAGCGACTCGTCTGGCTGATTTGCGAGACAAGGCGGGCTGGTTCAGCCGGTGCCACTATGATGCCGCGACGGGTTTTCGGATCGAGGAGTTTCACAATCCGCTGGCGAAGATCTATGCCGAATATCCCAATGCAGTCCGGATGGAGGTGCAGATGATGGAAGCCCTTCTCGGCACGCGAGTGGTCCGGGACGAAGCCGTTGTCGGCAAGGGCAAGAAACGGGTGGTTTATGAAATCGCCACCCTCGGTGTGAGACAGGATGGAGACCCCGGACTCAAGCCGCCGGTGTCCGAGTCCCGCGACCGGAGACAAGGACGCCTCTTCTGAAAACAGGAATTTTAATTAGCGAAAAATAATTTCGGAAAAATATTGCACGAAACAAAATGCGTATTAAATCCACCGCAGTTCGACCGAATCTGCTTTGGAATTACTGACTCAAAATCTGCTCTCTCCGGTTGTTCTGGCCTTTGTGCTGGGGATTCTCGCCCGATTGATCCGAAGTGACCTCGAGATTCCCAGCGCGATCTATCAGGGACTCTCCATCTATCTTCTCTTTGCCATCGGCTTGAAGGGCGGGGTTTCCCTATCCAAGACACCGGCTTCGGAACTGGTGGGGCCGGTCTTTCTGACCTTGGCACTGGGTGCCCTCACTCCCTTGTCGGCTTTTCTCCTGCTAAGAAAATTCGGACGTCTGGGCCGGACCGATGCCGCGGCAACAGCAGCGCATTATGGCTCGGTTTCCGCAGTGACCTTTGTGGCATCCATCGAGGCCGCACGGGCGGCGGGGATGTTGTCCGACGGATACATGCCGGCCTTGGTGGCGGTTCTGGAGATCCCCGGAATTATTGTGGGCCTTCTGCTGGCCCGAAAGTCCGACGGAGGAGGAATCGGAAAAGCCTTTCATGAAGTCATCACGGGAAAGAGCATCTTTCTCATGATGGGCGGAATGGTGATCGGCGCGGTTTGCGGTGCCGACAAGATTGCCGGGGTCGCTCCCTTTTTCATCGCACCGTTCAAGGGAGCCCTCTGCCTCTTCCTTCTTGAGTTGGGAATGGTGGCGGCGAACCGAATGGGGGATCTACGGAAAGCCGGGTGGCGGTTGATTGTTTCGGGTTGCGTTCTTCCACTGGTCCATGGATGTCTGGCTACTGCGGCGGCTGTTTGGATCGGGATGTCGCCCGGTGATGCCGCGGTTTTTGGGGCGATGGTTGGAAGTGCCTCCTACATTGCCGCTCCGGCTGCCGTTCGGATTGCCTTGCCGGAAGCCAGCCCCGGGATCTATCTCACCATGTCGCTTGGAGTGACCTTTCCTTTCAACCTTGCCCTCGGAATTCCAATCTTCCTGAAACTGGCCCAATGGGTATCCCAAACCTAACCATGATTGTTCCATTGAAACTTGTCAGCATTGTGACCGAAGGACTGCTCAAGGAGCAGATGATTGATCTTTTGCACGAGCAAGGCGCGACCGGCTATACCGTCATTCGAGCCGAAGGTGAGGGGTCGCGGGGTGTGCGGGCCGCCGATTGGGAGGGGCCCAACTTCAAGTTTGAGATTGTCGCTTCCCCGGAGGTCGCCGCCGCCATCATGAAAGCGGTGCAGGAGAAGTTCCTGACCCATTACTCGGTGATCGTCTGGCAAAGCGATGTCGATGTGCTGAGAGGCGACAAGTTTGCCGGTCAGGACTGAAGCAAATTTCTCTTTCGAATTCCGAAACCTTTGCCCGCCCGGGCTGTTCTATAAGGAAATGCGTGCTCTCTTTCTTTTCTTCGTTACGGTAGGTTTCCTTGGTGCCAGTGAGCCTGAACGACCTGATCGATTCAAGCAGTGGGATAAAAACTCGGATGGCAAACTCTCTCGAGACGAATTGCCTGCGGGATTGAAACGAAACTTCGCTCGAGTCGATCGCGATGGCGATGGGTTCATCAGCCGGGCCGAGCATGAACGTGCCATGGCTGCCTGGCGCAAGGCCCGTGAAGGAGGCGGGAACGGAAAACCGAGCAGGGCAAGAGTTCCCGAAGGGGTAGAGATCCGTCGCGACCTCGACTACGTCGGCGGAGGGAATGCCCGACAGACTCTGGATCTGCTGCAACCCGCTCGAAAAAGCGAGAAGGCTCTTCCGGTGATTGTCTTTATTCACGGCGGAGGTTGGAAGAGCGGGAGCAAGGAGCGTGGAGTCCAGCGTCTGGTTTCCTTTGTGCAATCCGGCGAGTATGTCGGAGCGACCATCAACTACCGTCTGACCGGCGAAGCTTCCTGGCCGGCCCAGATTTACGATTGTAAAGCCGCGATTCGATTCCTTCGCGGGAAATCCAAAGAGTTCGGGATCGATCCGGACAAGATTGCGGTTTGGGGAACGTCTGCGGGGGGACATCTCGTTTCGATGCTTGGAACGAGCGGAGGTCTGAAGGAACTCGAAGGAGATCTTGGCGACTTTGATGATCAAAGCAGCCGGGTGACTTGTGTGGCCAACTACTTCGGCCCTTCCAATTTCCTCACCATGGTGGAGCAGAAGAGTTCGGTGGATCGAAGTCCAAAGAAGAAGTATCCCGAGGCTCTACTGATTGGCGGCCCGGTTCAGGATTTGGAAAAGGCGGCCCGGCAGGCTTCCCCGGTGACCTGGATTTCAAAGGACGACCCTCCCTTTTTCACGGCTCACGGAACCAAGGACCTCGTCGTGCCTTATGCGCAAGGTGAGGAGATTCACCAGGCTCTTGAAAAGGCCGGGGTGAGTTCCAAGCTTCATCCAGTCGTCGGCGCCGGTCATGGTTTCAAGGATCCCAGGGTGGAGAAGGAGCTGAAGGAATTCTTCGATCAGCATCTCCGCAACGACAAGAGCGAGTCAGCGGATTGAAAAGGGGTGAAGACCTTTCCCCACAGACTTCGTCCGGGTCAGGACCTGAAGCGCGAGCTCAATGAACTGGTGCTGCGCCATGACTGGCCGGCCGCGTGTCTTTTGACCGGAATTGGAAGCCTTACCCAGGCGGCGATCCGTTTTGCAAACAGAGATGAGACTTCCATTCTCGACGGGCCCTTGGAGATCGTCTCCTTGAACGGAACTCTCTCCCGCGATGGTGCCCATCTGCACATTTCCGTCAGCGATGGAGACGGCCAGGTTTTCGGAGGTCATCTCATGGAGGGATCGACGGTCTACACGACCGCTGAAGTTGTTTTGGCAGTTTTGCCTGATTGGGAGTTTTCAAGGAGCATTGATCCCGCGACCGGATACGCCGAGCTCTCCATCAAACCAACTGAGCCAGGGGAGTGACGAACCGGAATCCCTACGAGGCGAAGTGCTTTTGAAAGAAGGCTTCCGCATTCTTCCGATGAGCCTCTCGTTTGTCCTCCGACATTTTATCGAGCATGCGTGGCATCATCGAGAGCCGGTATTGTGAGGCAAAGAACTCACGATGATCTTCGATGAAGGTCCAGTAGAGCCCATCCCAGACCTCGCACCAATCGCCCTTGGGAAAGTCGGACATTTTGCGGATGTAGTTGGACCCGGAAAGATAAGGTTTGGTCGAAAAGACCCCGCCGTCCGCGAATTGCGACATCCCGTAAACGTTGGGAACCATCACCCAGTCGTAGGCATCAATGAAGAGTTCCATGAACCAACGATAGACCGCATCGGGGTGGATCCGGCAAAGGAGCATGAAGTTGCCCAACACCATGAGGCGCTCGATGTGGTGGAGGTAGCCGTCCTCGAGCAAGGCATGGATGGCGTGGTCGATGGGATCAATCCCGGTGGTGCTATCGTAGAAAGCGGCCGGCATTTCGCGGGTGAAGCCCCAGAAGTTTTCATTTCGCTCCATCGTGCCATGACGGAGGTAAATGATGCGCATGAATTCCCGCCATCCGACAATCTGGCGAATGAAACCTTCGAGGGAATTGAGCGGGATGGAGGAATTCTTTTCGGCGGCATCAAGAGCGGCTTCCACTACTTCGTCCGGCGTGATGAGGCCAATGTTGAGAGCAGGAGTGAGAACCGAGTGGAAGATCACCCGGTGACGTGTCGAGAGCGCATCCTCATAAGTGCCGAAGAGCTCGAAGCGTTCTTCGAAGAAAAGATTCATGGCGTAAAGGGCCTCGCGACGACTCGACGGAAAGGTGAATTGGTCCAACATCCCGGGGGCATCGGGAAAGCGTTCGGCCACCCAGGACCGTGCCGCCGAGACCATGTCATGCGGAGTGGGGGAATAGGGCTCGGGAATAGTTTGTTTCTTGGGGAGCTTCTTTCGGTTCTCCGCATCAAAGGACCACTTTCCCCCGACGGGTGAACCGTCCTTCTCGACAAGAAGGTTCATCCGTTTTCGTTGAGCCTCGTAGAACGTCTTCATGAAGGGTTTCTTCATGGCATCCATCGTTTCGGTCATCCACTCGTCGGGAGTCAGAAACATCGGAGAAGGGAGGAGCTGAAGGTCGAGATCATGTTTGTCGGCGAATCGACGAAGTCGCCGTTCGATCAAGTAATCGACCGGGTCGACACAGACGAGCGAGGTGATGCCTTTTGGAAGATGTTCCTCGAGCAGCAGATCTGTGCGGGAAGGCGTGTCCGGGAGCTCAAGATAGGTCAGGTTCTTTTTCCCCTCGGCCCAGCGTCTCATGCTTGCGCGATGAAGGATCAGTTTCTTGGCGTGGAGTTGCAGCGGTTGTTCCGAATCGGTGCCAAAGAAAAGAGGATCCTCAATGAGCAGGGTCGGTCTTTTGTCAGCCAAGGCAGGATGATCGAGAAAGAGCTGGTGAGGAAAAACGAGGGCCAGGGTTTTCGGCATGGAGCACCTTGGATCAGGGCGATGAACGCGCAAATTGTTTTGGAATTCCGCCTCCCAATTGGCTAAGGAATCGCCATGAGAACATCCGGCCTATTCGTCCTGCTTGTTTTGCTGGGTCTACCGTCCTGTGTCAGCAACGAAAAATTTGGAGATCGCATGGACCGGCGAAACTCCGCCTACGAATCGTGGGGAGAACGTCGCGCCAAGCGTCTCGAAGCCCGCCAGGAGCGAACCGACGCCTGGTTCGATCGTCACATGGGCGATGTCCACGAGGGGATTGATTAAGGTCCGACGGGTTCGATCGAGACGAGTGATCTTTCTCTTTTCTCAAACCGACAAAGCCTGGTGAATCCCGCTTCCTTGAGCAGGTTCAATCCCTTGTCGAAATCTCGAGCCACTTCCGACGGATGGTGGGCGTCGGAGGAAAGGGTGACCGGGATGCCTGCCTCGGCGGCGAGTTTCAGGAATTCCGCAGAAGGGTATTGCTCGGCACAAGGTTTGTGAAATCCGGCGGTGTTGAGTTCGATGGCCGCGCCACCGTCGACAATGGCCTCGATCACCGGACCGTAAAAACGACGGAGGTCACCCGCCGGGCGATAGGAAAACTTCTTGATGAGGTCAGGGTGTCCAAGGAAATCGAAGAGCCCGGATTGCGCCATCACGGCGTATTCCTCCCAGTAACGCGTCCAGACTTCTTCGACATCGATTTCCGCCCAGCGACCCAGCCACTTCGGATTGTCGAAATCCCATCCGTCGCCGAGATAATGAATCGAGCCAATCAGGTAATCCCAGTCGTATTGCGAATCGAGATGCCCAATCCAGTCATGGCAATTCGGCAACCAGTCACATTCCAGTCCGGCTCGCACGGGAATCCTGCCCCCGGCGTGTTTACGCGCGGCTTCAATCCACGCAAAATAGTCCGGCATCTCCAACTCGAGCATTCGCCATTCGTCAAAGGGCTCCGGGGTCTGCGGGGCGTGGTCTGAGATGCCGTATTCGGCGAGACCATGAGCGATGGCCTGATCGAGATAGGCTTCCGGGGTTCCCTCGGCGTGACGGCAGAGCGGAGTGTGGGTGTGGTAATCTGCAAGCAAGAGTGGTTTGGCGTTGTCGGTGGAACGTTCTCTTACTAGCTTTCCTGTCAGGCGCAAAGCCAGACCTGACATGTCGACGTTTTCCGAACCCAATTCGTTCACCCAACCCCTCTACGAACAACTCAAGCGACATCCCAAGCGGATCGTTTTTCCCGAGGGAGCTGATCTACGCATTTTGCGCGTGGCCGAGCGCTTTGTCGCGATGGAACTGGGAGTCCCGATTCTGCTGGGAAAACGCGAGGAGATTTTTGGAATGGCGGAAGCCGAAGGGATTTCGATGGAGTTTGTGCGGGTCATTGATCCGGTGAAGTCGTCGGACTTTCAACTTTTCTGCGAACGTCTCGACCGCATCGAGCGATACCGCGGACTGACCGGAGTGGATGTCGAGGAGGTCATCGCAAAGCCCCATTACTTTGCCGCCATGATGGTGCAGTATGGGCAGGCCGATGCCTGTTTGGCAGGGAATATCCTGGATCCCATCGGGGTCTACCGTCCTCTTCTGCACCTCATCAAACCCGATCCCAACGTTCCCAAGGTGTTCGCGGTCACCGTGATGACTTCCGATTCCCTGCCCAATTTTGGCCGGGACGGGGTTCTTTTCCTGGCCGACACCGGTCTCAACCCCGAGCCGGGCGTGGAAGACCTCGCCAAGATCGCCGCCGAGTCCGGTCAGTTGGCCCATCACCATCTCGGACGACGGGTGCGCGTGGCCATGCTGAGTCATACCAACGAGGCCCGTTCCCGGACCGACAGTTCCATGCGGGTGCAGGCCGCGACCGCTTCGGCGAAAAACCAGGTATCTTTCGAGGAAGTCGAGATCGATGGTGGACTTCAGCTCGATGTCGCCCTCGATCCTGAGGTGGCTGGCTTAAAGGTACCCAACATGGCGGTCAAAGATCGGGCAGACGTTCTCGTTTTCCCATCACTCGACGCGGCTCACATCAGCGTGAAACTCTTGCGTCACCTCGGAGGAGCCTCGAGCTACGGCCGCATCATCCGGGGACTCACCCGTCCGGCCGGCCAGGTGCCCCGGACCGCTACCGAGGAAATGATTCTCGGGACTGCCGCGGCTCTGGGAGTCGAAGCGATTCAGTATCGCCTGCTGCACCCACATGGGTAAGACAAAGACCTAGCCCGGAGGCCATTTCAGCGGACGTCCGGCGAGAAGGTGGAGGTGCAGATGAGGCACCGCTTCGCCTCCGTTTTTCCCGTTGTTGATCACCACGCGAAAGCCTTCTTCCGCATAGCCTTCCTGACGGGCAATCTCCCCGACCTTGAGCATGAGGTGGCCGAGAAGGTCGAGGTCTTCCGATCCGGCGAGCGCGATGCGGGTGATGGGCTTCTTGGGAATGAGCAGGAGATGCACCGGAGCTTGCGGAGCGATGTCCCGGAAGCAAAGACAGAGATCATCTTCGTAGATGATGTCGGCGGGGATCTCGCGGGCGATGATCTTTTCAAACAGGGTGGGTTCGGTGCTCATGGCTCGAGGGTCAGGTGAAGGTGGCGGCCGGGAAAGGAAACACGGGGATGCCGGCCATTGAGGAAGGCCTTGATCTCATGCCGCAGGAGGTCGGTGGTGGAAAGGTCGGGTTGGGCAAGGAGGAGGAGGCTCCGTTCGAAATCACGAAAGCGGACGGACTCGGCTCCGGATTGCTGAAGGAGCTGGATTTCTTCACGCAGGATCTTGAAGAACACTTCCTTGGCCCCGGGGCCGGCCTCGATGGCGGGTCCGACGAGGGAAACCGTGACCGGCGGGGCGAGCGGCGAGAGATGATGGGCAATCTCGGGGAAACCGAGCTTGAGCAGCATCCTGCGAATCCGCTCGTAGAGTGCTTCGATGGGCAGGAGTTTCAGCGACGACTGGTTTTGAAGGTAGTGGACCACCCCGTTGCTGATGTCCTTGAGGAACGGGCAGTCTTTCCGGCCCCCGGCATCGGCGGCGCGGGCGAGGGATTGGTCGATCCAGTCGGTGTGGTACCCGACGACTTTTTGGCGACCGACTTTGAGTGCGGGGAGATTTCCGGCGAGGCAGATCATGTGTTTTATTTGAAGAGTTTGCGTTGCATGGCGTCCTGGCGGGACCGTTTTTCGAGGGCCTGGATCTCCTCGATAAACTCACCGACATTTTCAAACTGCCGGTAAACCGAGACGTAGCGCACATAGGCGACGGGATCGATGTCGTGGAGTTTGTCCATGACCTTCGCTCCGATGCTGGCGGACGGGACTTCGTTCTGATGGTCCCGATGAAGCTCGCTGAGGATGTCATCGACCGACCGGCTGATGACATCCATGGAGACTTTCCGTTTTTCGCAGGCTTTCACGAGGCCCCGGAAGAGCTTCTCGCGGTTGATGGCCTCCCGGGTGCCATCGCGTTTGATGACCCGGAGTTCGGTGCGCTCGATCTGTTCGTAGGTGGTGAAGCGGGACCCGCAATTCAGGCACTCGCGACGACGCCGGATCGAAGTGCCGTCTTTCGACGCCCTCGAATCGATCACTTTATCGTCGTGGCTTCCGCACTGAATACACCTCATCTCGATGGTTCCGTTGGGAACTTGGTCCGAGAAAATCGATGAGGAATAGGGGACGCGGAAGAAAAATCCCGCTTGCGAACCGGGTGGTTTGGGAAGGTCCCTTCTTTTTAAAAACGGGGAAGGGAAATCCTAAAAATATGCGCTGCTTTGTTGGGAACTAAGGCGTTTTTGTCACTAAAGATCCGGGTCCGGTCCACAGCCTTGCGAAGCCCTGTGGAGGCTTGACCTTTAAGAGTCGTGAAAGAACCCGCAGGGAGAGGTGAATTTCCTTTGAAAAAACTCTTGTCCGGACAAGGCGGCGATGGCAAAGATCCCGCGCACGCGGCGCTGCAAGCAGTGCCAAAGTGACGCGGGTGTAGCTCAGTGGTAGAGCGCAACCTTGCCAAGGTTGATGTCGACGGTTCGAATCCGTTCACCCGCTCCAGCTTTCCGAAGGGCTTGGGAGAAATCCCAAGCCCTTTTTTGTGCCAACGGTGGTTTCTGAGAGATCAGGCGACTTCAAAGATCCAAGCCGGTGACTTTCGATATTGGGATTCAAACCGCTTTTAAAAGCCCTGGGTTGTCAACAGCGGGAAACTCGGTTTATCTCAAATCCCAAAAGGATCTGCCTCTGATCAATCTGCTCAAGAGTGGGTCATAAAACTTTCCTGCTAAAAGAACTCTCCGATGAGCTGGGACGTTTCCATTGTTGCTGCTGACTCACCACCGCCACCCGTTGCGGATATGCCAGACGACTGGAAGGGCGTATCGATGGGATCGTCTGAAGAAGTTCGATCCGCTATCTCGGGGTGTCTCGGCGACGTAGATTGGAGCGACCCGACTTGGGGGCATTTCTACGGGGATGGATTTTCCTTCGAGTTCAACATCGTGGGGATGTGTGAGGGCAGGGACATGACTGGATTCATGATTCACGTTCGCGGGGGCGGAAACGCAATTGAAAAGCTAATCAGCCTATCGGATGCGACTGGATGGTTTCTCCTGGATTGCTCGCAAGGAGAATGGTTGCACCACTGCGAAGATCATGATGCAGGCTGGGTCGGATTTCAGGAATACCGGGACAGAGTATTGGAGCGGTCTCATCCACCGCAATGACTAACGGAAGATCGCGGTGTCGGTGGATAGATTGCTAACTCGCTGCGAGTCGGAAATCGAACCGTGAATCAAACCCAATACCCCGAAGCAGAAATAGGCTTTACATCGCATGCGCATGGCTGTTGATGTTACTAAGGAACAATTTCTATGAAAAAGAGGTTATCGGGATCTGACGTCTTGCTTTGCAGCACCCTTTTTCTTTCTGGAGTTTGGTTCCTGGGATTGTATCTGAACTCGTTTGGCGGGTGGTTGGATTCTCTTGGCTCTCAACTTTGCAGATTTTCTTTGGTTCCTGGCTCTCTTGTCATCGCCTTGGGCGTTCTTGTTGGAATCACTCATCCGTTTCGATCTTCCGGTCCCTTTCTTCGAAGGATGGCCATTTACATCGGACTGATCACGTTGATGGATCTTCTCTACCGAGGCTGGTTTGGCGGTAGATGGTACTGGTTACTGTCGAGTTGAT
>JASFWU010000049.1:0-11850 GCA_050049035.1 Akkermansiaceae bacterium
AAAGGATGCGCGTGCCGGAGTTGCGCGGGGTGCCAAGCTTGACGTATTCCTCTCCACCCATGCGGAGGATGTGAACCACGTGGCAGAGAGACTCGACGTTGTTCACGATGGTGGGAGCCATGTAGAGACCCATCGCGGCCGGGAAGTAAGGCGGTTTGATGCGTGGGTAGGGGCGTTTGCCTTCGAGGGATTCGATGAGGCCGGTTTCCTCCCCGCAGATATAGGCGGCTGCTCCGCGGTGCACGTAGATTTCGAGATCAAATCCCGACCCCTGGATGTCCTTTCCGAGGAATCCGTTTTTGTGGGCTTCCTTGATGGCCTTTTCGAGGATGATGGCCGCTTCGGGAAACTCTTCGCGGATGTAAATGTAAGCGGTGTGAGCCCCGACCGCGAAGGCCGAGATCACCATGCCCTCGATGAGCTGGTGGGGATCCTGATGAACAATGTAACGATCCTTGAAGGTGCCGGGCTCCGATTCGTCGCAGTTGCAAATCAGATAAACAGGCTTGGTGTTGTTGGGCGGAATGAAGCCCCACTTGATCCCGGTGGGGAAACCCGCCCCTCCGCGTCCACGCAGGCCGGAGGTCTTGACCTCCTCAATGATGGCTTTGGGATCCATCGTGAAGGCTTTTTTGAGCATCTCATAGCCGCCATCCGCGAGGTAGCTTTTGATGGATGGATTCCAGCCTTTGCGATCGACGTTCTTGAAGATGAGACGGTGCTCTTTTTCGTGAGGTTCCTTGCCGGGGAGATAGGTGATGTCGGACATGGTGGGATGTTAGTTGAGTGGTTCGAGCTGGAGCCCTTGGGATTCGAAGCGGGAAAAGTCGGTGAGGTTGCGGGTTAAAAGAGGGGATCTTCTGTTGATGGCAGAAGCTGCGATCATGCAATCGACGTTGGAACCCCGGCGGCGACCGCCCAAATTAAAGAGTTCAGCCGAGATGCGGGCATCTGCCTCGGTAAAATCGGCGAAGTTGTCGTCGAGCATCGTCTCGGTGCGATGTCTGTCTTCAGGAGAAAGAGGCCCGTTGCAAAATTCAGCCCAGGCAACAGTCGAAGCTCCAATGGCGATGCCGTCTCGGGCGATACGAGCCAGTTTCTCAAGAACCTCAAGGTCGTTTATCGTGGTGGCGATGAGGATGTTGGTGTCGAGAAGAATCATGAGTTCGATTTTTCCAGATATTCATCCCATGGACTTCGCCATGCTTCGCGTTCCTCTCGTATTTCTTTCTTCCATGCCTCGGCTTGGGCCTCGGTGAGCGGAGGGTTTTTCATGAGTGACTCAATCGCTTCCAACGGAGTCATTTTCTTTTCCGCCTTCTTTTGAAGATCTTTTGCTTCCCGGAGAGAGCGGCGGATCACTTCCGCTTTTGAAACGCCCAGTGAGGCACTCAGCTCTTCAAGAATCAGAAGCGATTCTTCATCGAGGGCCATGCTGGTTCGTTTGAGAGTGGAGCTCATCACTGATCGTTACCACATGAGGTGTGGTAATTCAAGAATCCTCGTATTTTGCCACCAATTCCTCGGCCTGATCGGCGGTGACGCCCTCGTGGAAGTCGTCGTTGACCAGGCAGACCGGGGCGGTGCCGCAGGAGGCGAGACATTCGGCAAACTCGACGGAGTATTTGCCGCAAGGAGAGACCGAGATGGCGTCGCCGTGGGTCGCTCCGCTTCGATCGATCTTGCCGATCTCGCAAAGCTTGTCCATGAGCTCGTAGGAGCCGCCCATGGCGCAGGAAAGGGTGCGGCAGACGCGGAAATGGAGTTTGCCCGGAGCCTTCTGGCGGAAGCCGGGGTAGAAGGTCACCACCTCGACCACCTTGATGGCGGCGATACCGAGAGTTTCCGCAACCCACTCAATGGACTCGGGGCTGATGAAACCATGGCGGTGCTGGACTTCGTGAAGGAGAGGGAGAACCGCCGAGCGCTTTTGGTCGTCCGGGTATTGCGCGATGCGCTTTTTGGCTTCCCGCTCAAGTTCCTTGGTCACCTCAAAAGGCGGGAAGAACTGTTCGCCCGCGGTCTTCGGGGACTCGATGTTCTTTTCGAGAACGGAAGAACGGGAAGGAGTGTCTGGAGATGGAGTGCTCACCTTGAAAGGAAATGGGTTCGTGGATCAGCGGTCACATTCTCCCATCACAAAATCGAGGGAGCCAAGAATCGCGGGAATGTCCGAGACCATGTGGCCTTTGAGAAGTTCGGGGGTGATACTGAGATTGATGAAAGACGGGGCGCGAATCTTGAGACGGTTGGGAACGCCACCGCCTTTGGAGTGAATGTAGAAGCCGAGTTCGCCTTTGGGATTCTCGGCGGCAAAGTAAACTTCGCCTTCCGGGGCCTCGATGCCCTGGGTGGAGACGATAAAGTGGTGAATCAATTCCTCCATCGACATGAGGACGCGCTCTTTTTCAGGCAGGGTTGACTTGGTGTCGCCCACGTTGATTTCACCTTCGGGGAAATCGGCCAGGACCTGGCGGATGATCTTGATGGACTGGCGCATCTCCTCCATGCGGACGAGGTAGCGGTCATAGCAGTCACCATTTTCACCCACTGGAATGTCAAAATCGTATTTCTCGTATCCGAGATACGGGCTGTCCTTGCGGAGATCGCGGGCCACGCCGCTGGCGCGGAGGTTTGGCCCGGTCATGCCGTAGTCGATGGCGTCCTCCTTGCTGATCACCCCGACATCGCACATGCGCTCAAGGTAGATCTTGTTTTTGTTCAGGAGGCCGGCGATCTCGTCGATCGTTCCTTCACACTCGTCGAGGAACTTGAGGATCTCTTTGTCCAGTCCTGCGGGAATGTCGCGGATCTGTCCGCCCACCCGGGTGTAGGAGGTGGTGAAACGAGCACCGGTCAGCTGCTCGCAAAAGTTGTAGATCTTTTCACGCTCGGTGAAGGTGTAGAGGAAGACCGTCATGGCGCCCACGTCCATCGCGCAAACTCCAACGCCAAGCATGTGCGACGAAATCCGGGCCAGTTCGCAGCAAAGAACGCGAAGGGCCTGACCGCGGGGAGGGAGCGTCCAGTCCATCAGCTTCTCAACCGCACAGGCGTAAGCGACGTTGTTCGCGAGCGGAGCGAGGTAGTCGAGGCGATCGGTGTAGGGCACAAACTGGTTGTAGTGCATGTTCTCCGCGATCTTTTCGTCACCACGGTGAAGGTAGCCGACGTGTGGCGTCGCCTTCTCAATGACCTCGCCATCGAGTTCGAGGACGAGCCGCAAAACCCCGTGGGTGGCCGGGTGGGAGGGTCCCATGTTGAGGACCATCTTTTCCCCCAGGACATCATCGGTTTCGGCCTGATAATCGTCGACCGCCTTGGCAGCGACAGCGGCGGAATCTGGGGCCTCGTAAGTCGTGGTCTTGCTCATGTCAGGACACCCACAGGAAACTCCCGTACCGTGAGGCTCGCAAGGACTTTGTGAAATATTTCACAAAGTCTGAATCAGTAGCGTGGCGGCCGCAGGGTGAACTGGCGGGGATCGTATCGATCGGCGGGCGAAAAGAGCCAACCGGGGGTCTTCGAAACCAGTTTGTAGTCGGTGAGGAGGAATTCGGGGAGAAACTGGTTGGTGTTGGGCTCGTAGAGCTCCCGACCGGTGAAACGTCCGTAAATCCGGTATTCGTAATTGTTGTCGAAGCCGTAGCGTTTTCCCCGGCCATATTCCGGAAGGCGATCCGGATTCCGCTTTTTGGCTTCGTTGAAAATGACGAGCTTGGCGTTGCGGGCTGATTCCCCGGGTTTGCGCAGATATCCCCAAAAGCGGGTTTTCAGGACGAGATAGCGGCGACCGTAGTAGAAATCTCCACGAGGTTCGTTGGCGATCTGGGCTTTGCGGGTCTCGATGGTGGGGAGGTTTCCCATATTGCCGGGGCCCGAAACACCCGGGAGGCTGTCGCTGCAGGAGGGGAGAAGGAAAAGGGCCGCGAGGGCAAGGAGGGGGAAGGCTCGCATCGGGCGATTAAAGAGGGGATGTGATCGGGTGGTCAAGTGCGGGAACGCCCTGCACCGGACAGTCTCAAAAACTCCCGCTTGAAAGATTGCGGACGGTGTCGCTTATTCACGCCATGAATTTGACACAGACGGCGTATGGGACCTGGAGCGGCGGACGTTTCATGCACTTCGGTGAAGTGCTCGAGATGGATCGATACCAGGAGTGCATCCGGGTGGCTTACGAGGCCGGGATCCGCACCTTTGTCACTGCCGATGTCTACGGTCAGGGGAAGGCCGACGCGGCGCTGGGCGAGGTGCTTTCGGAATACCCGCGCGACAGCTACTGCCTCGTCGGAATGCTGGGGCATGATTTCATCGATGGCGAACGCGAGGGGAGCAAAGGCTACCCGCGTTTCACCAATCCCGCGCTGAGATCGGAAGCGGGGTATCGCGACTTCCTTCGCCGTGCTTGCGAGAGTTCCCTGCAAAACTGCCAGACCGATCACTTTGATCTCGTCATGCTCCACAATCCCGACGAGCTCGGCTACACCAGCGAAGCCGTTTGGAAAGGGATGGGAGCATTGAAGGAAGAAGGTCTCTCCGATCGTCTGGGCATTGCCCCCGGACCGGCCAACGGATTCACGCTCGACCTCTTGCATGTTTTTGAAAACTTCGGCGAATTGATCGATTGGGCCATGATCATCCTCAACCCGCTCGAGCCGTGGCCCGGACAGCATGTCCTGAACTCCGCGGTGACCAACAAGGTGGATATCCTGACCCGCGTGGTGGATTACGGCGGTCTCTTCCATGGCGACATGAAGCCGGGCCATGTCTTCCGCCCGGGCGATCATCGTGCCTACCGCCCGGAGGGATGGGTCGAACGCGGGAACGAAGCGATGGCCCCGATGCGCGAGATCGCGGCCAAACACGGCTTGAGCATGATCCAGTTTGCTTCGCTCTGGAACCTCTCCCAGGCTCCGGTGAAGTCGGTCGTGCCTACCGTGATTCAAGAGGCCGGTGAAGATGCCGTTCCGATCGAAGACAAGATTCGTGACTACGCCGCCACTCCTTCGGATTTCCGCTTTTCCGCTGAAGAAGTCGAAGCGATCCGGGCGATGGGCGACAACACCGGCTGCATGATGCTGAAGGGAGCTAGCCAGCGTCACGACGGACCATGCGACCGGCCCGACGAATGGCCCATGCGCGAAGAACTCCTCGAGCTCGCCGGCCAGTATGGCCTGACGAAGGATTGGTAGTCACCTTGAACTCCATAGAGGATTCAATGTAACGGTGCCTACTTTGAACGGAGATGGTTCAGAAACCCCTGAGCCCCGTCTTCGATGAGATCGGCGACGAGGTCGAATCCCTCCTGTCCACCGTAGTAGGGGTCGGGGACTTCCCGGTGAGGATGATTTTGGCAGAAGTCGGTGAAGGTTCGGACTTTCGCCTCATCGGAAGGTGAGCGGGCGAGATCGAGAACGTCGCGGCGGTTCTCGCGGTCCATCGTCAGGATGAGATCGTAGTCATCGAAATCGCTTTCCACGAACCCCCGGGCATTTCCGGTGACGGGATAGTCCCGCTGACGCAGGGTCGCGCTCATGCGCCGGTCCGGCTTTTTGCCCGTGTGCAAATGAAGGGTTCCGGCGGAGTCGCAGATTACGCGGTTAGAGAGGCCGGCCCGCCGGACAACCTCGCGAAAAATGTTCTCCGCAGCAGGGGAGCGGCAGATATTGCCAAGGCAAACAAAAAGGACCCGGGTGACGCTTTCCACTGAAGAAATGTTAGGGGAGCGGGGCCTTTTGGCAACTTTCGAACCTTTCCTAACATTTCCAGCAACATCTTTGTTACCAATGACCTTGTCCCGACGTAAGCGTCGGGATGGCGATGTCCCCCAAGGGGCACCGCCACAGCTGTTTGACCCTATGAACCGAAATCCTGCCTCCGCCTGTCGATCCGCTTTTTCCCTCCTTTTTGGCCTTCTTTCCATCCTGACGTTCTCGACGGAGCGGGTTTCCGCGCAGGGGCCGGTGATCAGCATGTCGGTTTCACCGGACGGCATCGGCATCGGGAGCTGCGGCGAGTTGCTGATCGAGATCGAAAACAACACTCCGGCGGTCCTTAACCAGGTGGGCTTCCGCCTCGATTTCCCGGAAGAGGCCGCGATTGCCGACCCGGCGCTGGCTTCAAGCGATTGCGGAGGAGATCTGGAAGTGGAAGATGGTGGACGTGCACTGGTTCTCACCAACGGGAGCATCGCCGCAAACACCACCTGCAGCATTCGCGTTGGCGTGACTCTCCTGGCGGAAGGCCCTGTGGTCCTCACCACCTCCAACCTGACGTCATCGGCTGGTTCCAGTCCTCCGGCCACTGTCAGTCTGGACATTCCGGCCAATGGTCCTTCGCTCGGCTTTTCCAAAAGCTTTGGTGACACCGCCATTCAGCTGGGTGGTACGACGACGCTGACCTATCTGATCGAGAACCAGTCTGGTCTTCCGGCCGAGGGAATCTCGTTTGTCGGTGACCTGTCGCCCGGGATTGTCATCGCGCCTTCGCCCAACGTTGAAAGTTCCTGCGATACTGCTCTGGTGGCCGTGGTTCCCGGTTCCCAGCAGATTTCAGTTTCAGGGGGGAGTCTTCAACCGGGAGAGGCATGTGTTATTTCGGTTGATGTGGTGGGAGTTGTTTCCGGTGACAATGCCAGCGTTTCCGGCCCCATCCGATCTTCCTTCCCCAACGAAGTTCCGGTGGCTTCCGGATTTGCCTGTGCTGTTCTTCAAGTGATTGCTCCGGCTGACCTCGCGAACATCTCGTTGAGCAAATCCTTCCCCGACGGACCGATCGCTCCGGGAGCCGAGGGGACTCTCCGTTTCACCCTGACCAACAACAGCGCAACGGAAACCTTCACTGATATTGCCTTCACCGATGATCTGGGTGCCATGCTTCCGGGAACGAGAGCGGTGGATCTGCCGGAGCAGGGAGGCTTTGCGGTGGATGCCAACTTTGATGGCGCGGCGAACTCGGTGGTGGGGCCTCGATGGGACTTTCTCGACAGTCTCGAAAATGAAAACGGACGCAGTGATGATTACCCGGTTGATGGTTCCGGTAATCGTTGGACATCCGAGGATTTCGATGTGGCCACTTCGAACGTGGGGCCATGGGAGCAGGGCGACGCTCCCTTTCGGGGAGGAGACATTGCTGCTTTTCCTCCGGGAACTCCGGAGCAGCTGGGTGGGATTGATGCCGCACCCAACGGGGAGAACCTGGTGACGACCTATCTTTTTCGTCAGAAGTTCACCCTGACCGCCGAGCAGGCCGGGATTGCGGAATGGGCCATGCTTTCGTTGTTCGACGACGGCGCGATCGTCTACATCAATGATAAGGAAGTCTTTCGGAGTACGCAGATTCCGGATGATGATATTACTCCCAATACTCTTGCCGGACTTGGGGATGAGAGTCAGTTCGCGACGGATCTGCTCGATCTCACCAAGCGCCTTCAGCCCGGGGAGAACACCATCGCAGTCGAGGTGCACCAAAATACCTTGACCAGCAGTGATGTCGGATTTGCGCTTTCCTTGGTCCCGGCAAACCAGGGAGGAACCCAGGGATTTGTTTACCAGGATGACACGTTTGAAGGAACCGATGATCCCGGGTTTTCCGACGGTTCCCTCGAGCCCAATGAAGGGTTCGTGGGTGGTGCCCTGTCGGTCGTCACCGGGGGTAAGGGCTTCTTTTCCTTTCTGAACCCTCCAAGTTCCGGGGGGTGGACCCGGACCTTTACTATTGAAGAGGATGGGATTTACCCGGTGAGCTTCCGCTATCGCTTGCTCGTGTCGGGAGAGTATGAAGGAGACGAGTTTGGTCAGGCCTTGTTCGAACTGGATGGCGTCCGGTATGGCAATGGACCAAACAATTCTCTCATTCAGTTCACCGGCGGGGTGGGGAATGACCAGGACAGCGGCTGGCGCTTCTTCAGCAACCAGGTGTTTCTTGCGAAAGGCGAACACACCATTGTCATTGGTGCTTATAACAACAAGTCCACGCAGGCCGCCGAGCTCACCACGGCATGGTTCGATGAAGTGCAGATTGGCACTCCGCGGACTCCCGAGCCGGTCTGTGGTCCGGACTCCTCGATCCTTGGCGATGAGGTCCTGACCTTTTCGGGTGGTCGGCTTTTGCCCGGTGAGTCCTGTTCCTTTGAGGTGGGAATCCGCGTGCCTCTTGAAGTCGAAACAGGGAGTTATCTGAATCGAACCAGTGTGGTCGAATTGACCTCCGGCCCCGAGAATCTCCTGGGCTTGCCTGCGACCGAGACCCTCCTGGTGGAAACGGTACCACCTTTCTTCCAGGCCACCTTCTCGCCAGTCGATCTGACGGTCTCTGGAAACGGCACCCTGACCTTCACCATCGATAATGACGTGAGCTTGCTGGAGGCCAACGAGCTCGCTTTCACGGCCACTCTGCCTCAAGGAGTGGTGATCGATTCGGTGATCCCACAAAAAACCTCATGTGGCGGAACTTTGGTTGCTGCCGCCGGTGGTCGTGAGATTTCCTATTCGGGCGGTTCGCTCCTTCCCGGAGAAACTTGTGTCGTCAGCGTGGGGGTTTCCGGAGTCGAGCCGGGTGATTTTGTGCTGAGCGGAGTCACCCTGACGAGTTCGCTGGGGGAGAGCCAGATTGACGATGCTCCGGTGACGGTGAGTCCTTTGCCTCTCTTCGATTTGGCCTTTGCACCCGCAGAGATCAATGCCGGCACGAATGCCCGGGTCACCTTCACCATCGACAACAGCCAATCGAGACTGGAGGCGGGCAATCTTCAGCTTGTCCTTCCTTTCCCAAATGGCGTGGTCATTGCCAATCAGGCGAATCCCGTCACCGATTGTGTCGGTGGGGTCTTTTCGGCGATTCCCGGGAACAACTCCTTTTCCTATCAAGGGGGGGCGGTTCCCGCCGGAAGCGTTTGCACCGTGTCATTCAATGTGACCTCGAGTGAGGGTGGGGACTATCTCCTCCGCACCGACGACTTGATCAGTTCCCTCGGTAACAGCGGAACGGCCGAGGGCACCCTCACGGTGAACCCGCTTGTTTCGGTCGGACTCTCCATGACCGAATCGACGGCGGCGGTGGTTGCCGGATCCGGTTCAGGAAATCTCACCTATGTCGTGACCGCACTTAATGGCGGACCTTCCCGGGCCACTTCGATCGAGGTAAGCGTCGGTCAGGTTCTCCCTGGCGGAGTCACCTTGGATCAGGTCACTCCGGCAGCCGGTGCTTTCGCGGCTGATCAGTGGAGCATTCCCGAACTCGGGCCCGGCGAGTCGACCACCCTGACCCTGGTTCTGACCGCGGGTGCGGGAACGCTGCCCGGAAACGATGTCATCAGCAACGGAGCCTCGCTCGTATCGGTGGATCAACAGGATGTCAGCTCATTGGATGATGACGCCATTCAACGGACATCGGTGGCCAATGTTTTTGATCTCCAACTTTCGGTCGCTGAATCAATCGATCCCGTGATCGCGGCCTCGGGCCCCGGGAATCTTCAATACACCTTGACCGCAACCAATGCGGGTCCCTCCAATGCCACCGGAGTGGAGATTGCCGCTCTTCTCGATCTCCCGGCCGGAGTGACGGTGGATCAGGTGGATCCCTCAAGTGGAGGATTCGTTCCCGGAGCGGAACCCGGCGGTGCCTGGAACCTCAGCCTTCCGGTGGGCGTGACCGAGACTTTGACGGTGATACTTTCGGTCGATGCCACCGCACCTGACAAAGGAAGCATTCAAATTACCGGAAGCGTGAGTGAGGCAAACGGGGTGGATCCTGTTGCGGCCAACAACACGGCGAGCGAAGAAACGGCGATTGTCGCGGCCGTGGATCTCATTGTCTCGGCAACCGGGGTGGAGCAACCGGTCGTCGCCGGTTCAGGTCCCGGCAATCTTGCCCTGACGTTTTCCGTTAGCAACGCAGGTCCGCTCGAAGCCACGGGAGTGGCTCTCACAAGTCTCTTCGATCTCGCTGACGGCGTCGTTCTTGATTCCCTTGCTCCAAGTGTCGGAGCCGTGGAAGGCGATATCTGGAATATCGATACTCTTGGCGTGGATGAAACCGCAACCCTGACCGCGACTCTCACCGTGGGGCCGTCTGCGCAAGTGGCGGAGGTTGGAGCCACCGGATCTTTCACCGTCACTTCAGTTGATCAATCCCAGATCAACGTGGGAGATGAGTCGGCATTAGTCACTGCCGGAGTGGCACGAGAAGTGGATCTTGGGTTCGCTCTCACCGGATCCCGCGATCCCGTTCTCGCGGGATACCAGTTGCCCCGGAATCTTTTCCACACCCTGACCCTTTCGAATAACGGGCCCAGCGATGCTTCCGGAGTGTCGGTCAATCTCGAGCAGGTTTTCCCCGAAGGGGTTGTGATTGATGCCACCAGTCCGGCTGCGGGCACCGCCTTTGCTGACGGGGTTTGGTCGGTCGGTGATCTTGCCGCCGGTCAATCGGTCTCATTGATCACTTACTTCGGCATTCCCAAAACGGTTGAAGGCGGTGAGGACCTCATCACGACCATGGCCATGGTTTCGGGAGCCAACGAAGTTTTGGTGCTTTCTGAAGACGATCAGATTTCCATTCAGACTGATGTGGCCAGCCCGACTGACACCGCGATTGCGGCGGGAGAAATCGAGTTGGACTTTCAAACCGGCCTCTTCAAGCAGACGGTGACGGTCACCAATAACAATCCGGTGGCAGTGCCTGCTTTCCGCCTCTTGGTGAGCGGTCTTGCCGAGGGTTCGGGTTTGCATAATGCCCAGGGCACGGTTGACGGAGTGCCCTATGTGATCGTGAACCAGCCTCTGGAACCGGGAGAGAGTGTCGACCTGACCATGGAGTTTCTTCAATTGGATGCTTCCGGTGGCCTGGAGCCGGTGTTTGAAATCGAGTTCCTCGATGCTGTCATTGAAGCTTCGGCTGGCGACGGAGTCGATGTCGAGCGCTGCGTGGTTCTTGCCTCGGGGGATGTCATGATTGAATTCACCGCTGTGATTGGAGGGATCTACACCATTCAATACAGTGACAACGGGGAATCGTGGGTCGACGTGACGCCTCAGGTGGTGTCGGGAGGAACGAAACAACAATGGGTCGATAACGGCCCTCCCAAAACTGCAAGCCCACCGGGGACGGTCCAGAAACGCTTTTACCGGGTCCTTCAGATGAGTGCCGGCAACTAAGATTTATAACCATTTGATCATTCATGAAAAACGGACTTCGACTTTCCCTGGCCGCCATTTTGAGCCTCCCTGCTATTGCCGGTGAGGGTGTTCTTGCTTCTCCCAAGGGCGGCCTTCCGGTGCCACTTCCTGAACGCGATTCCGCGAAAGGAGCCATTGACCTTTTCCCGCCTTCAGCCTCCGGATCATCTTCGCCCTGGAGGCTGGGTGCCGGGGTGTCCTTGCGACAAATTGGAAAGACCACATTTCGCACGGGAACCAGTCGCTTCACGGTGCCCGGTGTTTTTGGCAACAACTCCTTCGTTCAGCCGCCTGGAATCGGTGATGAATCCGGAGAGATCGCGCGGGTGTATGACAATGGATTCGTCAGGCCGGGGCCGCGGACACCAGCGACCGGAAGAACAACGGACTACGAGTATCTTGATTCGAGTCAGATCCAGGCGAACCAGCTTGTCATGACCGCGAGTGGCGGAGAACGAAGAGTGGTGACTCCGATCGGCAATACGCTGGCCACCAGTTGGACCAATGAAGACGATTGGGAGGTTTCTCCGTTTGTTTCGTTGAGCCGGATCACGCCGATCGGACGCGGCTGGAGTGCCGGGCCCACCTTCCAGTTCAGCTTCACCAACGTGGACGGAAGCCGCGATGGGTTGGGCACTCTGTTTGCGAGCGAGCGACGGGACATTTTCGATGT
>JASFWU010000032.1:0-14178 GCA_050049035.1 Akkermansiaceae bacterium
GGGCGGAGAACACGGCGACGCCGCTGTAAATCAAAACGATCTTCTTTTTGTCAGTCATCCTTGCGCTTTCTCGTCGGGGTTTTCGTAAAGATACTCGATGGCATCGATCAGCATCTTGGTGAGAATTTCGGTGGTGTATTCCGGAGGAACGATCTCTTTGTCCGGATACTCTTTTTTGGCCTGTTCATACTCCTGATCGAAGCCCGCCACCTTTTCAAAATCCCAACCTCGTGAGGCTCCGGGATGACCGCGCACGTGCAGGTGTTGGTCGAGGAGAACCAAACGGGTGTCGTAAACGAACTTCCCTTCCTTTTCAGCCGGGATGATATTGAAGCGCATCTTGGCTTTCAAAAATGAGCGCAACGAGGATTTTCCGTCCTGGTCCGCGACCACGCGGAGCACTTCCGGCTCGCTCCCGTATTCCGACAAAACCCCCTTCATGATGCCCGGATCAGTATTGGAGCCATCGAGCACGAAGGCCAGAATCGACGGCTTCACTTCCCTTTCCTTGAAGTGCTCCATTACCTTCTTCAGCGCCTCAAGCGATGGTTTGGACTCAGGTTGAGGCTCGATGGGCAGAGTGATGACCAGAGTGACCTTGCCTTTGAGATCCTGGAGATTTCGCATTTCGCCATCAGCCGTCAAAAGCTCAACTTCGGGCTCGGTGATTTTCGTGAGAAAGCTGGGACGATCGCTCTTCTCTGACCGCTCGCTGAGATAACGGTTGTAGGCGAAGGTCAAGACGATGCCGCTGAGCACGATAAAAATCACCAGCTTGATGGCGGTTGCCCTCAGCTTTTTCGGGTCCCGCTCGGCGGGCTCTAGTTGGCTCACATCCACTTCGCGGGCAAACTAGCTTAACTCCACGCAAAGGCAAGGGCTGCCAACGCCACCGGAAGGTAAAGTAAGGTGCCCAGAAAGGCCTTCTTCATCGGAGCCCTCTCCCCCGAAGCCCGGTAGGTCAAAATAGGACGCATCAGCCAAACCACAAAAAGGGTGTGCAGGACTCCGATCCACCAAGGAAACAAACCGGTTAGACCGCCCACCATCACCAGCGAGATGAGGCACACCGAGAAAACGACGAAGAGAACCGAGGTTTTCCACCCTGAAACATCACCATTCGACCACATCTTGTAGCCTGCCTCTTCGTATTCCTCACGGCACAGCCAGCTGATTGCAACGAAGTGAGGCATTTGCCACAGAAAGAGCAACCCGAACAAAAACCACCCGCCCCAGTCGGTCCAGGATCCCCCGGCACCCACCCATCCGATGAGGGGAGGAATGGCCCCCGGAATGGCTCCGACCAGAGTGTTGGTGGAATGCCACTTTTTCATGGGAGTATAGACGAAAACATAAATGGCAATGGTCGCGCCCGCCAAAATGGAGGCCTCATGATTCACCTTGGCCGCCAGGTGAATCACGCCGAAAGCGGCCAGGCCCCAGCCGATCAGAAAGGCCTTGAGCGCGCTGAAGCGACGCGACGGCAGCGGACGATCCGACGTGCGCTGCATCCGGGCATCGTCATCGATTTCCATCAGCTGGTTGAAAGCCGCCGAGCCGAAGGCCGCCGCCGCGGTTCCGATGAGAGTGTGAATCATCAGCATCCAGCGTCCCGACATTCCTCCCAGCCCTTTGGCCGCCAGAAAGAAGCCGAAGAAGGTGGTGATAATCACAAAGGTGTTCAGACGGAGTTTGGTCAGGACCTGCAAATCCTTCGCAAAACTCGGAACCGCCGGAGATGACTCACGTGCTGCCAACGGAGCGACTCTGCCCCCATTCCCCTGTTCCCGCAATCCCCCGTCTTAAACAATCACCTTTTTTCTTTCCGGTCCCCGTCCAATTCTGAAGACTCCCCCTCACATGAGCAAAGAGGACCAGTACCAACGCGAACTCGAGGTCATCGAGGAAGTCAAAGACAAGGGCCCGTTCGGCAAGTTTCTTGGATACGCCAAAATTTCCGGCCCAGGCTGGCTCCAGGGTGCCATTACCCTCGGTGGAGGATCGCTGATCGGGGCTCTCTATCTAGGCACGATTTCAGGACACGGACTCCTCTGGGTCCAGCCTCTCGCGATGGTCTGCGGGATCATCATGCTTTCGGCCATTGCCTACGTGACCCTTTCGACCGAGCAGCGCCCGCTTCGCCTCATCAATCAACACCTCAATCCTCTTTTAGGATGGTCCTGGCTGGTTGCCACCGTGATGGCCAACATCGTTTGGACCATGCCTCAGTTTTCTCTGGGGACAGCCGCGATCCAGCAGAACCTCTTTAGTCTCGACCCATCCAATGAAGGCCTCGTCAAAGGCACCCAGTGGCTGATCATCGCCGTTCTTTTTGGCATCGGACTGTATGTCAACTACCTCTATCAAGCAGGCGGAGGGGGAGCCAAACTCTTTGACCGCATCATCAAGATCATGGTGGGGATCATTGTCCTGTCCTTTATCGCGGTGGTCGTCAGCCTCGCCACCACCCTGCCCTGGGGAGAAGTGATCGGCGGATACTTCCCCAACTTTTCGCTCCTTGGAAGCCCGGCTGACGCCTACCAGCCATTGATCGACAAATCCTCCAATCCCGAATGGTGGACCAAGCAAATTCTCACCACCCAGAAGGACGTCATCTTCACCGCCTTTGGCACCGCGGTGGGAATCAACATGACGTTTCTTCTCCCCTACACGCTGCTCAAAAAGAAGTGGGGCCCAAAACACCGCGGACTTTCCATCACTGATTTGTCCATTGGCCTCTTCGTCCCTTTCTTCCTTGCAACATCATGTGTGGTCATTGCCGCAGCCACTTCCTTCCATGGCAAGGTCGACGAGGACAAACTTGGAATGGGCGACAAGCGGCTCCTGACCATCCCAGCCATCGAAGCCTCATTGGATGGGTTCAAAGGATCAAAAGAAGAGAAGGCCGCCTTCCAAAAGAAGACCATCGAGGAGTTCAACAAGAACGACCGCATAATTGCTGCGATGCTGGTCAAGCGCGATGCCGGAGCACTCGCTGGAACCCTTGAGCCCTTTACGGGCAAAGTCGTGGCGCAGAAGATCTTCGGCGTGGGAGTCCTCGGAATGGCGTTGTCCACCATCATCATCCTGATGCTCATTAATGGCTTGGCCTTTCAGGAGATCTTCGCCGGAAAACAGACCCAAGACGAAAACGCCGCCACCGCTCTTTCTCAAAAGAGACCTTACTTCCTCGGCTGCGCCGTTTCCGGGCTCGTTGGCTGTGCCTTCCCCTTCATTTGGACGAATTCGGAAGCTAAAGCCGCCCTTGCCGTCCCTACTTCGGTGATTGGCGGATCCCTGCTTCCAATCGCTTACTTCACCTTCCTTCTGATGATGAACTCCAAGAAGATTCTGGGAGACCGGCGCCCAACAGGAAACTCCCGCATCGTTTGGAATGCCCTCATGATCTTTGCCACCACCATGGCAACGGTCGGCAGCGTTTGGGCCATTAAAGACAAGCCTTTCAATGCAGGGATCATTGGAATCTCCTTTCTCGCCCTGTTGTTCGTGGTTGGGACCATCTCCTTCATCATCAAGGAGAAAAAGCCATAAGCAGCGGCCACTGATTCCCACCTACACTATCCAAAAGAGGACAACACCGTCTCCTTCTCCATCTCCGGGGCCATCTGGTTCTCACCCGATCACCGGGAAGATCATTCTCTTCGATCCAGTCGAAATCGGTTTGCGAAAAAAACCGGAGTTACCCTTCCGGTCATCGTCGCGTAACCCCGACATGCCCCCCTTCAAGCAACTCACCATCATCGCGGGCGTCGCTCTTCTTCCCTTCTCGGTCTACGCCGACAAAAAGAAGGAAGATCCCATCGAACAAGGTTTGCGTGACGCCTTCGCAGCTTACCAGGACGAGGACCTCGCTTCGGTCAAAACTTCACTCGCCGAAGTGCTCAAGGCCATCGAGGAAAAAGAAGTCGCCCGGGTCGGCGAAACCCTGCCGGACAAGGTGGACCAGTGGGAGGCTTCCGAGCTTGAAAAGGAAGATCTGAAAGCACTTGGTGGCGGGATTTCGGTCAAGCGGACCTACACCATGGAGCCGAAAAGCATCACCGCAAAAGTCGTCATGCACTCTCCTCTCGTCGACAAGTGGATCGAACTGCTGGGCAACCGTCAGGCCCTCAAGTTTACCAACAAGAAAGTCTACACCGTCGATGGTGAAGCGGCCTTGGTGGAAAATGATCACAAGATCCTGATCGGTGTCGATCAGAAGATTCTGGTCGAGCTCGTGGGAGACAACGATACCGATTCCCGGGACATCATCGCCTTCGTCCGCAAACTTGGCTTGAAGAAGATTAAAGAGCTGAAGTGACTTCAGAGATTTCCCCGAAACTCTGGCTCAATCTCGTCCTATCACCCGGGTCTCCCTTCGTGCATTTCAACAAGATGCACGGAGATGTGGAACCTGCTAGGCAACGGTCGCTCCTTTCTCCTGAACAGTCTTGCCATGCGGCAGTTCGTCCGGAAGCTCGGCAAACTCGGAAACCCGGTCGAAGAGTTTGCTGTAGTCCTTGTCCATGAGATCCCCGATCAGACAATCGGTCAGGTCCCTGCGAACCTCGGCATATTTCATGACGACATCCTTGAAGCTGAAGTCCTCGTCATAGAAGGCATAAACGAGCTTCCGCATCCACTCGATTCCCTGGCAGACCCGTTCACCGTAGTCACGGAACTGACCGGCCGAAACATCGTCGGCATTGAGGGCACGACCGACCGCATCAGCTCCCATCGCTCCGGTGGTGAGGGCGAGATAGACTCCCGATGAGAAAACGGGATCGAGGAAGGCAAAGGCGTCTCCGATAAGGACGAGACCATCGGTGGCACAGTTTTCGGCACGATAGGAATACTCGCCGGTCACCCAATACTCGCCAAATTGCTCCCCTTCCGAGAGGTGCTCTTCCACCCACTTGTTCTCTTTGATCTCACGGGCATAAATCTCAGCGAGGTCGCGGCCATCCCGGTAAAGATAATCGCGCTCGGCCACGATCCCGGTGCTGACGATGTCGTCCTTGAGAGGAATGTTCCAAAACCACCCCTTCCCTTGCACGTAGGCAATGGTGGTGGCTCCCTCGTCAATTCCCGGATCACGTTTCGCACCTTTGTAGAGCGTCCAAATGGCGATCTTGTTCAGCTTGGGATCCCGCTTGCGCCATTTCTTCTTTCGCTGAAAGAGCGCATCGCGTCCCGAAGCATCCATCGTCATGCGGGCCCTTAGTTCAAATCGATTTCCCTCTTCGTCTTCAGCCAGCACTCCGGTGATTGTTCCGTTGGATTCGAGGAAGTCGATGACCTTGATCCCTTCACGAACATCGGCACCTGCTTCCCGGGCTCGCTCCATCATCATGGTGTCAAAGGTCATGCGATCCACCTGCCAGGTCCTGGCGCGAGGATGATCGGTGTGCTGCGAAAAGTAAAAGGGAGCCGAGAGCTCACCGTCCGGGCTAACGAACTGCACACTCTGCTTCACCTGAAATCCCTGGGCATTGAGACGGTCAGTCATACCCAGGCGATCGAGGGTATCCCAGCAATGAGGAATCAGGGACTCACCAACGTGGTAGCGGGGAAAGTGTTCCTTCTCGAGAACGATCACCTTGCGCCCCTGCTCGCCGGCAATGATCGTGGCCGCCGCGGTTCCAGCCGGACCCGCTCCGATGATCAAAACGTCGCAGTCGTAGGAAAGATTCGATTTCATGAGCTCTCGTAAGGTAGGATTTCGATGATTCGTGCGAGAACGCGATCTCCCGCGTCCAGTAGTTCATTGTAACGTCCAAACAGGAATTTTCCATCAACCAGCGGGAAAAAATCCGGCTGAAAATCCTGGGACATAATTCGCAAAAACCCAAGTGGACGACTGTAGTAAGATAACCCGCTGTCGTTCAGGATGGCACCGAGAGGGGTCACTTGGTCACGAATTTTTGGGCGCAGGTCGTCAGGAAAATTTTTCAGAAAAATTCTGATCACACCATACTCCACCGGCTTCTCTCCGACCTTCAAAAGAACCTCGCGAAGGTAATCGTCGCCCTCGGATTCCACCCCAAAAACCTGCAACGAAACCTCTCCCCCGTGAAAACGGGCCAGCGACGAGGTCATGTCATGGGTGTGACACAGCAGCGAATGGTAGGGCTCGGGGACCTCTTTTGCTTCAACCCGCTCAATCGGGAGGTCTTTCAGCCGGCCGCGAAGCAGTTCGCCAATTTCGGTCTCACCCGCCATCGCCTAAACCAATTTGTCGGTCCGGTGCTCCGGCAGGAAGAAGTCGTGAAGGATGTTGTCGACACAGAGGAGACCGTCGCGTTCGAGAACGATCTCCCGCCCCTCCACTTTCAGCAGTTCCTCGTCAACCAGTTGGGACAACTCACCTTCCCAACGGGCAAGAACATCGACGCCATACTTCTCCTCAAAATGTCCGGCATTCACCCGGCCCAACTTCATCCGCAAAATAAACTCACGGATCATCCGCTGTTCCTCGGTGGTCTTGAAGCTTCGCTTGGTCGGCATGCGTCCGGCCTCGATCGCGGCGACGTAGTCGTCGATCTCGGTCAGGTTCTGGTAATGCGTTCCCGCGGCGTGGGAGAATGACGCCACCCCGAGACCGAGCAAATCCGCGCCGCCCCAAAGGGAATCGCGATAGATGAACTTGGTTTGACTTGGGTCCCTGACCGCGGTGTAGCCCGAGCCCACGGTGTAACCTGCTTCTTCGAGTGCGGCGAAGGCCTCCTTCACCCAACGTCGCTTGGTCTGCCAGTCGGCCACCGGCGCCACCAGTTTCCCCGTGTCGCGCATCTCACGATAAATCGTGGTATTGTAGGGAATCTCCATCTGGTAGATGGTCACGCTGTCCGGTTGGAGCTCGATGGTGCGCTCGATGTTACGCTGCCAGTTTTCCTCGGTCTCCTCAATCATTCCGGCGATGAGGTCGATGTTGATCTGCTGGAAATTTTCGGCGCGAGCCCGCTCGTAAGCCCGATCCACTTCCTTGGCCCGATGCGCCCGCCCGTTGATCTCGAGAATATGGTTGTCAAAATTCTCAATGCCCAGGCTGAGGCGGGTCACTCCGATGTCCTTGATCGCGGCAAGCTTGCCGACATTGAGGGTTCCCGGTTCACATTCAAAGGCCACCTCTTCAGCCTGATCCCACGGCAGGATCGCCTTCATCCGGTCGGTCAGTTCTCCCAACTGCTTTGCCGAAAGATAGGACGGGGTTCCTCCGCCGAAGTAAACAAACTGGGGTTTCCGTCCTTCGATCAACGGCTTCTTCGCCATCATCTCAAGTTCCTGCACCGTGGAGTCGAGGTAGTGCTTGATCTCGTTGGCATTCTTGTCTGTGTAGACACGGAAATAGCAAAAGTGGCAGCGTTTCCGGCAAAACGGGATGTGGTGATACAGCCCGAGCGGCACTCCGTCGGCTGGCTCCTGCTGGTAGACCTCCTCGACCCGCTCATTCTCGTTTTCGGACCAAAATGAAAACGGAGGATAGTTGGAGATAAAGTAATTCCCCGCCCTGGTTTCTTTCTTCTGATCGGCAACTGCGCTCATCTTCCTACAATTTGGTCCAAAACAGGGCCATTGGCACGCCGGAATGTCAATTTGTTCTGAAGTCCGCCTCAACAGAGGCTTTCACTCAAACAAGGAATCCACTCCCATCGCCGATTCCCGGACAAACTCGGGGAGAGCATCGGGCTTTGCTCTCCGGAAAACACGATAGCAAAAACCCAATAAGGTCAGCACGAAGGCATAGTCCAGAAATCGATAAGCCTGCCGGCGCCTCAACATGACCCGGCCTCCCCATCTCAGGGTTCGGCGTTTCAATCGGCTCGGTGCAAAGTCGGTGCGAATGCGGAAGCGGGTCTTTTCACCTCCTTTGGGCCATCGCTTCTTGTAGGCCTTTTTTGCCTGTTCAATCTCCGCCACCAAAGCGGCCGAGTAGGGTCCAAAGTAATACTGACGGGCGAGATCCATCATCGCGAAGGTGTCCCGCATGAATTCAAGATCCACGTCGGGAAAGGGCATCTCTTGAACTTCATCGACCAACTCATCGAGGACCGCCCCCACCTTGCTCCCCCTGGCGATAATCTCCTCCCGCTCGGGCACAAAATAGCGCATGAGTTTGCGAACGGGAGCGATGAAGAAGATGGTGTCCCAGTAGACATGAAGGAGAGGCGGAATTCTGACCCGCCTGAAGAAGATCCTCTGACTGGCAAAGGCGGGAAGGTAGTAGCCCTCACGAATGACGAGGTGAAGCTTGCGAAAGAAGTCTGTTGAAAGCCCTCTCCCGCCCAACCACTCGTCCACGCTTTCTTCTCCGGAAAAGAGCGCCATCGCCACCCGGGCATTGAGCTCCACCCAGGGTGATCCTTCTCCGAAAAAAGACATCCTCCGAAAGCGATGCCATCCACCCGTTTGACACCAGACCGAGACCCCCACCACATTTTCAACCTCTCTCAGGGCATTCCGATATCCTTCGTACTCGTATCCCAGAAAGGTCGGGAGCTCACCGGCCCCTTCATATTCCGGCCTGGCCTGAAGCTCCAGGATCTTGAGCCCGCGATAGTTTCGAAAGGCTTCATTCAGCGGAAGGTATCGAAAGAAGTCCGTGTCGCCTGGCTTCATCGAAAGCACGAAATGATCCGAATCAATTCCCTCCACCAGTCTCTCGAGCGTCCCGGTCCGCCAAATCAAATCTCCAATGCGGTGAGCTCCGACCGTCCAGGTTCGCAGAATGACGGTGCGATCTTCCGCCTCGGCAATCGGGAGAACCTCCTTGAGAAACTCGTTTGCTTCCTTCGCTGAGCGCAAATGCAATTCGCTTCGAAGTTGGTCATGCACGTCGAGACCGTCCGATTCCCCGATTCGGAGGATGACGCCTTCCACCTCGGGGAACTCACGAAAGAAGCGGCGCAGAACGTCGAGATAAAAGGCCCGCCTTGCCCCGCGTGAACTGCCCAATCGTTCCACAACTCCCGGACTCAGAGTGACCACATCCGAAGTCATAAAAACCCGGAGTCCCTTTTCCCGAAGCATCGATACCAGCTCGTGGAATTTCTCTGCAAAGAATGCAGTCCTCAAGGCAACAGTCTCTTCAAGCCATGGATGACCGGTGACGTGAGCCACGTCGTCAAGCGTGATGACATTAAACCCTTCAGCCTGAACAGCCTCCGCAAATTCCGCCAGATCGTCAGCGATCTGCCGCCAAACATCTTCACTTCCCTCGCCCACCGGAAGGTCATGAAAGGGAATCTTGGACCAATTCAATCGCCGTCTCTTCACGGGCACGAAGAACGGTCCGATGCCGTCGATGAGACGAAGCTCCATCACACCGCAATACGCTCCGCCGCCTCGCGAACAACCTCAAGGCGGGCTTGAATGCCATCCTCGGCTTCGCACCATGCCTCAAAATCATCGAACCCGAACAACTCCAGGCCACCGTCCACATGCTCGACAATCCCGGTGAGCGATTCCACCCAATCACCCGAGTTGAGGTAGTGCATTTCCCCCACCTGCTGGTCGGCCGGAGTGTGAATGTGTCCGCAAATGATGCCGTCGCACTCCCGCGACCGCGCAAACTCCTGCAACTGCTCCTCATATCTACCGATGAAAGAGATTGAAGCCTTCACCTTGGCCTTCACTGCTTTGCTTAGGGAGTAGTATTCCTTTCCCCTCTTCTCCCGCCACCAGTTGTAGAGGCGATTGAATTTCAGCAACCAATCGTAACCCACAGATCCGAGCCTAGCCAACCAACGATATCTCGTCGAGACCTGATCGAAACCATCGCCATGAACCACGAGGTATCTCCGGCCATCGAGAGCCTCGTAAAGGTGCTCCTTTACAATTTCCAATCCACCTACCGCGAGTGGCAAAAATCGCTCGAGAATGTCGTCATGATTTCCACGCAGGTAGATCACTTCGGTTCCTTCTTTTTCCATCTTTCGAAGAATCGTGCGAATGAAACGGGTATGCTCCGGAAGCCATTTCCCTCCCCGGCGGAGGGCCCATCCATCGATGATATCGCCGTTTAAAATCAACTTCTCACACCGGACGCGCTTGAGAAACCGGCAAAGTTCGGTGGCCTTGCAGTCGGGTGTTCCCAAATGAACATCGGAGATAAAAACACTACGAAAGCGAAAGTTCCCCTGAGTATCACAAGAGATGTGATTGCCCTCCCGATTCACCCGGACCGGAATAACCGACTGAAGATAATCTTGAAAAAGCCCCACAACCCCGGACCAGCTTTGCTTTTCAGCGTCGCGACGCGCCTGCCTTCGGAGGGAACCCCATCGTTCGAGCTCCAGGGACATCATGGCTTGACGAATGAATGCTGCTTCATCCCCGAGTGGCGCCTTTAATCCGTTCTCTCCCTGGACGACATGACCACGAGAAGCCGCGTAGTCGTAACTCACCGTGACCAGGCCGCTGGCCATTCCTTCGAGAGTCACGTTCCCAAAAGTCTCGGTCTCGCTCGGGAACAGAAGAATGTCTGCCGAGGCATAATGTTGAGCCAGATCCTCTCCTTGACGCATCCCGGAAAAAACCACCCAGGGATACTTCTTCTCCAGGGCGGCCCGCGATGGTCCGTCACCCACGACCACTGCCACTAATGAGGGTTCGTTCTTTCGCATGACCTCAAACGCCTTCATGGCCAGTTCGAGATTCTTCTCAGGCGCCACCCGTCCAACTACCACCGCAACCGGAGTCGTAGCCGACGCTCCCCATTCACGACGAAGGGCTTCATTGCGTTTGCGGGGTGAGAAGAGCTCGGTGTCAGCGCCTCTCCCCATCACTTCAATCTTTTCAAACCCGCATTCCTCCAGGCGTTCCTGAACATCCTTGGTCGGAACCAAAGTCAGGTCGGCGCGATTGTGAATCTTGCGCAGATAAGATAACGCCAACGGTCTCACTCTCTCGAGACGATAGCGGCTGAGGTATTGATCGAAATTGGTGTGAAATCCCATCACACAGGGAATGCCCAACTTCCGACATGCTTTCACCGCCGAGCCTCCCATCGGACTTTCGGTAGCAATATAAACAACATCGGGACGTCGTTCTCGCCATGCCCTTTTAAACTTCAAGGGCTTGGGAAGACCGACCCGGACCTCCTGATAACCGGGCAATGAAAGACCGCGCATCCGGGTTTGTTCATCGTCCGGTCCACCGAGTGCGGTGTGCATGACATGCACCTCATGGCCACATTTCTTCAACCCTTTCACCAACCTTCCCAAGGTCATGGCGACTCCGTTCACATCGGGATGATAGGTGTCCGTGACGATCTCTATTTTCATCTCGATGCCATGAATTCCATGACTCGAGGGAAGTTTCTGCTAGAAACCAGTGACATTTTTGCCAAACAAAACCAAAACTTCAGGTTTTCTTAACTAATTGTCGGAAGCGGATTGAAACATCTTGAGATGCGGCCAGTGAAAACCCTTCTGCTTGCGATAAGCCATGTTCTTTCGGTGCTTCATCTGTTCCTCCTGGAAACGATGGAGATTCTCTTTCTTTAGAAACGGGTCACCGATTCGCTTTTGGAATGATTTCATTTCGCGAAGAAGCTCTCTCCGTTTTTCATCGTACTTGGGAACCCCTGCAAGGTTCTTCCACTCGCCGGGATCCTCCCGGAGATCATAGAGCTCCCACTCCGGTGGATGGACAAATCCATTCACCTTTTCCTCCGCGGGCAAACGGCTGTTGACATAGCGGGAAAGGGCCAGGTGGTTTTGGTGCCGAAAAGGATTCCAGATCAACTTGTATCGTTCATCCCGAATCCCGAATTGAATGTATAAAAGGTTGGGAGATGAGCCGGTGGTGAAGGTGTGAATATGACTCCTCCCCTTTCGCTCTCCACGGTCCAGTGATACCAAACTCCTGCCTGGCAGATCTTTCGGGATCTCAATCCTGCAAACGTCGAGCATTGTCGGGAGCAAATCAATGGAGGACACCATGCTCTCTTCGACTTTACCCTGAGAGAAGATCTTTGGATATCTGACGATTAACGGGACGCGGGTGCCATTCTCGTAGATGCTTCCTTTCGCCCTCGGAAAGTCGGCACCGTGATCCGACAGATAAATCACCAGGGTGTTGTCTGTCACCCCCAGCTCTTCCATCCCCGCCAAGACCATGGCAATTCCTTCGTCGAGACGGTTGAGACACTGGAAATAGTTCTTCAACTCCCTGCGCAGGTTTTCGCCATCGGAACCAATCCAGGAAAATGGCTCGATGTCTTCCTCCACCATCACGGTGGGAAATCCATTCTTCGACTTTCCAACGAACTTTCGATGGGCGTCGGCATAGTTGATGATGAGATGAAAGGGCTTCTTCTGCTTCAAAGCCTCCTTCATCACCACCTTCGCTTCCCTCGCATACTCTTCAATACTAATCGTCTTCCCGAAGTTGGAACTCCGGATGGCACGGTGATCGATATGATCCTCCACCACCTTCTCAGGGTTCACATGAGTCTTCCCGAGGAATCCCGTGTAGTAACCCGCTTCCCGGAAATAGGCCGGGATCGTTTTGAAATCGCGGACCATCGCAAACTTGTGAGTCGCCAATCCGATGTGACCATTTTGCCTTGGATAGAGCCCCGTCAGGAAAGCCGCCCGCGAAGGGCTGCAAACCGAATACGGCACGTAGGCCCGGGTGTAACGAACCCCGGTCTTCGCAAGTCCATCGAGAGCCGGAGTATGTACTCTCTTCTCACCGTAACACCCGAGATGGTCGCCATTGTCCTCTGAAACGATCAGCAGGACATTCGGGCGTGCCAACGCGATTGGGGCAAACAGGAGAACAAACGGAATCAGGGCGATCCACTTCATTAGCCTGTTTACCGAAGTAACCATTCTCTCCTTCCATCTGACCTCTGGACGGTCCATCAAACCAGTCATGAACTCCTTTCCATTCGTTCGATCCACGCAAAACTGAAACGTGTATTCTTCGTGTTTCATCACCGCGCTGCTTGCCACATCGCTCTCCCTCTCCGCGCAACCGGTCGTCAGCGAGTTCCTGGCCAGCAATCTCACGGGGCTGACCGATCTCGACGGAGACCACTCCGACTGGATCGAGATTCACAATACCGGATCAACTGCAGTCGATCTTGCCGGCTGGCAGCTCAGCGACGATCCGACTGTTCCCGGCAAATGGACCTTTCCTTCGGTCACACTCGCGGCAGACGAATTCCTCGTCGTGTTCGCATCCGGAAAGAACATCATCACCGGACCCGAGCTTCACACCAACTTCTCACTCGCCCGTTCGGGCGAATCGGTTGTCCTGACATCGCCGGATCTGGTGACGGCCTCCTCCTACACCTACCCGGAACAAGCAGCGGACGTTTCCTACGGTCCTACCAACAATGGAAACAACCTGCTTCTCGTTTCCCAGAACGCTCCGGCCAAGGCCCTCATTCCGGATGCCACTCTGGATGCGCTGATCGGCACCTCGTGGCAAAGCAACAATCCTACCTTCAACGACTCGGGCTGGCTTTCCGGAAATCTGGGCGTTGGCCTGGAACGAACCAGCGGATTTGAGGACGAGTTTGGTATCAATGTGGGAGCGGCTTGGGGTGTCAATTCCTCGGTCTATATCCGCGTCCCTTTCTCAACCGGATTTGATCCCGCCAACATTCTCAACCTCACCCTGCGGATGAAGTACGACGATGGCTTCGTTGCCTTCCTCAACGGGACGAAGGTGGCCGAGAGCAATGCGCCGGCAACGCTTTCCTACAATTCCAACGCCACAAGCGGTCGTCCCGACACCTCTGCCCTGGAGTTTGCATTATTCGATCTTACTCCGCATCTCACCGAGCTCACTTCAACCGACAACCTTCTCGCCATCCACGGCCTCAACCAATTTTCCAACAGCGGCGACATGCTCATCCGCCCCGAACTGGTCGCCACCCTCTCCACTCCGGTGGCCTCGACCCCCGGTTACTTTCCTTCACCGACGCCCGGGGCGGAGAATGCGGAAAGCAACTTCGAGTCCATCCTTGAAGACACCACCTTCGAAATCGGCCGGGGAATCTACAACACTCCATTCAGCGAAACCATTTCCTCCACCGATCCCGGCGCCACCCTGATCTACACCACAGATGGCTCGGTTCCAGGTCCATCCAATGGCACCCAGGTCCCGGCTCCCGATGCTTTCACCCCAGCCTCCCTCGTCCTTCCGATCACCACCACCACG
>JASFWU010000258.1:0-4407 GCA_050049035.1 Akkermansiaceae bacterium
GTTTACACACCATGGCAGCGTCCCGGCTTTGATCTTGGATTGCGCTTCCAGGAGATTTGTCGTGCCAACCCGGACGCCCGTGGAATCAACATGGGCCAGCACGGTCTGATTAACTGGGCCGACGATGACAAGGAGTGCTATGAACTGACCCTTGAACTCATTGAAAGGGCAGGGCGCTATTTGGAAAAGCACGATAAGGGTGAAGAGACCTTCGGCGGGTCCCGATACGACCGTTTGGCAGACGACTGCCAGAAGGACCTGTTGGTGGACATTCTGCCATGGCTCCGCGGACAAGTCAGCAAGGAGCGCCGCTTTATCGCTACGGTGGAAACGACGGAGGCCGTGATGGAGTTTGTAAACTCCCACGATGCTCCACGTCTCGCGGCCTTGGGGACTTCCTGCCCGGATCATTTCCTGCGGACCAAAATCAAACCGCTCTTCGTCGACTGGGATCCTCAAAGCGAAAGTGGGGAGACTCTGCGAGAGAAGCTGGCCGCCGGCCTCGAGCAATATCGCTCCGATTATCGGGACTACTATGAAGCAAACAAGGAACCGGATTCGCCGGCCATGCGCGATCCCAATCCAACGGTGGTTTTGATTCCGGGGATTGGCATGATTGCCTTCGGAAAAAACAAATCGGAGTCCCGGGTGACCGCTGAGTTTTACAACTCGGCCATCGCGGTGATGCGTGGTGCGGAAGCGATCGATGAATACATCGGCCTTCCCCAAAAGGAGGCCTTTGACATCGAATATTGGGCGCTTGAGGAGGCCAAGCTGCAACGCATGCCACCTGAGCGCGAGTTTGCCCGCAAGGTGGTGGCCGTTGTCGGGGCCGGTAGCGGCATCGGCAAGGAAATGGCTCATCTCATGATCGAGCAGGGCGCTCATGTGGTGTGTGCCGACCTTGATCTCGAAGCCGCCCAGGCCACCGCGTCCGAACTGATCGGAAAAGTCGGGCAGGGAATCGGAGTGGCCGGAAGTGGTATCTCCCGCTGCGGAAATGCCATCGGGGTGGGATGCGATGTCACCAGCCGCGAATCCATCGCCGCGATGTTTGCTGAAGTTGTTCTGGCCTACGGCGGGATTGACCAAATCGCGGTGACGGCCGGAATTTTTGTCCCGCCCGACCGAACCGGACACATTCCCGATCAACGATGGACCACCACCTTTGGAATCAATGTCGCGGGACCTTATCTCGTGGCCGATGAAGCAGCCAAGATCTGGCAGGAGCAAGGACTTCGGGGTTCCATGGTCATCACCACCAGTGCCAATGCCGTGGTCTCGAAGAAAGGCTCGGTGGCCTATGATACCTCGAAAGCCGCAGCCAATCATCTCGTCCGCGAGCTCGCGGTGGAGTTGGCTCCTTTGGTGCGGGTCAACGGGGTTGCTCCGGCTACGGTGGTGGCGGGTAGCGCAATGTTCCCGCGTGACCGCGTGATTGCGTCCCTGACGAAGTACGAGATTTCCTTTAGTGAGGATGAATCGACCGAGGCCTTGCGCGACAAGCTCGCGACTTTTTATGCCGAGCGGACCCTGACGAGAACTCCCATCACTCCGGATGACCAGGCGCAGGGGATGCTATTCATGTTGGGTGATGCCTCATCCAAGACCACCGGTCAGATCCTCGCGGTGGACGGGGGACTCCACGAAGCTTTCTTACGATGAAAACTGATGTCTTGTTAATCGGATCGGGGATCATGTCCACGACGCTCGGGGTGCTTTTGAAGCGCCTGAAGCCAGAGCTATCGATCCACCTCTACGAAATGGGGGGGGCTCCCGCTCCCGAAGCCTCGAATGGCTGGAATAATGCGGGAACAGGCCATGCCGGCATCTGTGAGCTTTCCTACACTCCTCATCAGGAAGAAGATGGGAGCGTCGATGTCACCAAAGCCATCTCAGTTTTCGAAGACTTCGAGTATTCCTTGCAAATGTGGGCTCATGCCGCCCGGACAGGCGTTTTTTCTGATTCCAGATCCTGCGTGAACCCGCTTCCGCACATCTCACTGGTTCATACCGACGAGCAGGTGCCTTATCTCAAAGCCCGGTTCGAAGCGCTCAAGGAGCATCACTTCTTTGAACCGATGGAGTTTTCCACCGATGGTGGTGAGATTGAAAAATGGGCGCCATTGTTGATGGAAGGTCGCGATCCGGATCAACCCGTTGCGGCAACCCGCATGGATGGGGGCACCGATGTGAATTTCGGCGAGATCGCCCGACAGTTCTGTGAGTGGCTGGCTGATCAGGAGGGAAATAAGGTGGGTTTTGGAAAGAAGGTCGTCGGTTTGGAGAAGGTTGAAAGCGGATGGAAGGTCGTCGTTCAAGACCTCGAAACCGATGTGGAGGAAGTCATCGAGGCGGGCTTTGTTTTCGTCGGAGCGGGAGGTGGTTCCCTTCCTCTTCTGCAAATGGCCGGTTTGCCCGAAGCCAAAGGATACGGTGGTTTTCCCATCGGGGGACAGTGGATGGTCACCGACAACGAGGAGGTGGTGGCCAGGCATACCGCCAAGGTCTACGGACAAGCCCTTGGGGCAGCTCCGACAATGGCCGTGCCCCATCTCGACACCCGCTTGATTGGCGGAAAGCGTTACCTTCTTTTTGGTCCTTTTGCAGCCTGGACAGGAAAGTTCCTTCACAACGGTGGAAGCCATTGGGACCTCCCTCGCTCGGTTCGCCCGGGTAATCTTCTGCCTCTGATGCGGGTGGGAATTCACAATCTTGATCTCGTTCGCTACCTCGTTTCCCAGGGCTTGCAGTCCAAGGAATCGCGGATGAAAGAGCTGCGCAATTTTTACCCCGATGCCCGCGATGAGGACTGGAAGGTCATCGATGCCGGAATCAGGGTGCAGGCCATCAAACAGGAACCCGGTAAGAAGCCGGGGATTGTTCATTACGGAACGGAGGTCCTCACCAGTTCCGACCGGACCATGTCGGCCTTGCTGGGTGCTTCGCCGGGAGCATCGGTTTCCACCCAGGTCATGCTCGATTGTGTAAAGGCGTGTTTCCCCGAACTTCTGGAATCGGAAGAAGGAAAGTCCCGCATGAGCGAGATGATCCCGAACTGGAACGAAGATCTCAAATCGCCTGAAGCGAGGGAACGATACGAAAAACTGCATCGTCAGGCCATGAAGGATCTTAAGTTGATTGAGAACCGTGAAGAGTGAGCCGGTCTATCTGGCTGTCGATCTTGGAGCGGGCAGCGGACGGGTCATCGCGGGAGTGATGGCCGGCGATGCGATGGTGCTCGAGGAAGTTCACCGGTTCGATAATGTCGTCGCTGAGGAATCGGGGAGCCTTTTCTGGGATTTTGAAACCCTGTGGGAGTCGGTTCTTGATGGTCTGGCTCTTGCGGTGAAACACTACGGCGCGGAGCGAATCAGATCGGTAGGCGTCGATACCTGGGGCGTTGATTACGGGTTGCTCGATTCGGAAGGGAAACTTCTTGCACGCCCACGCAATCATCGCGATCCCCGAACCAAAGGGATGCTGGAGCAATTGTATGAACGACTCCCGATTGACGAGCTTTTTCAGGAAACGGGAATCCAATGCATCGACATCAATACTCTTCCTCAACTTTGTGCCGAGGCGGGCGACGAGGCAAGGCTGCTGGAGAAGGCGCAGCTCTTTTTGATGATGCCTGATCTGGTCAATCATCGTCTCAGCGGACGGATGGTCTGCGAGCGAACCAATGCCAGCACAACCCAGATGTATCATCCGGTGAAGCGCGGATGGTCGGCGAGAGTGTTTGAAGCGGCCGGTGTTCCTTTGAGCCTTGCGCCCGATCTCATTGAACCAGGTGAGTTTCTGGGAGCTATTCTACCGGAGGTTTCAGATCGAACTGGCTTGTCGCTCGAAACGAAAATCATCGCGGTCGCCAGTCATGATACCGCTTCCGCAGTGGTGGCAGTGCCGGCGCAAGATGGAAAACGCTTCGCTTATCTCAGTTCCGGAACCTGGTCATTGCTCGGGGTGGAGTTGGATGAGCCGGTTCTCAGTGCATTGGCCTTAAAACACAACGTGACCAACGAGATCGGGGTTTTTAATACCGTCCGTCTGCTCAAAAACATCAACGGGATGTGGCTCGTGCAGGAATGCCGACGGGTCTGGAAAGAGCAGGGGAATGACTGGAGTTATCTCGAACTGGCTGCGATGGCCGACAAGGCGGAGCGTTTCCAGGGCATGATTGACCCGGATCATCCGCGTTTTACCGGACGTTGTGAGATGCCGGGAGAGATCGCGAGGTTCTGTCGGGAGACCGGTCAGGTGGTCCCCGAAACTCCCGGCGACTTCATGCGCCTCATCATCGACAGCCTGGCCCACAAGGTGCGCCTTGTCCTCGAGCACCTGGAAGAAATCATCGGTGAAGAGGTCGAGGTCCTTCATATCATCGGAGGTGGCGGAAGAAACCCC
>JASFWU010000002.1:0-35872 GCA_050049035.1 Akkermansiaceae bacterium
GGGCTTCAGGAAATCTTCGCCAATTTTGTTGCTGGGATCATTCTCCTGTTTGAGCGTCCCATCCGCTTGGGCGATATCGTCACGGTCGGGGACATCTCAGGATCAGTGACCCAGATCAAGATTCGCGCCACCACCATCAAGCAGTTCAACAACCGTGAACTCCTGGTGCCCAACAAGGAGTTCATCACCAGTCAGCTTGTGAACTGGACGCTAAATGATTCCATTCTCCGCCTCGAGATCCAGGTGGGCATCGCCTACGGTTCGGACACCGAAAAGGCACGTGGTATTCTGGAGAAGCTCCTCCGCGATCATCCCAACGTCATGGACGATCCGGGGCCTTCCGTCTTTTTCATGGGCTTTGGGGCCAGTACTCTGGACTTTGAAGCCCGGGGATTTGTGGCATCGGCTGATTTCCTTCTCGGGACTAAAAGCGAGCTGCACTATCAGATCGATGAAGCTTTCCGGGAGGCCGGGATCGAGATCGCTTTCCCGCAACAGGACATCCATTTGCGGAGCGTTCCCGACGGCATGAGCCTGTCAAAAGACTGATCAGCGTTTCGTTTCCTCCCCGGTTCCACTCCTTTGGTGATACCGGGGGGCTCTTGATTCGTCAAAAAAAGCTCCGTCGGTGATGATCGACGGAGCTTGGGGTGATCAAGAATTTGCGGGGATCAATGCCGACGACGCCGAAGCAATCCCAGTCCGGCCAGGGAGAGAAGGGCCAGGGAAGTGGGTTCGGGAATCACGGTGACTCCGTTGTCAATGATGTCCTGGATGGCGGCTTGATCGAGTACGGTGTTGAAGATCGCAACGTCATCGATACGACCGTCAAAGTAGAAATTGTTCCCATCGTCCTGACCTGAACCGATGTGCAGGTTTTCAGATTCCACGGTTCCATTCGGCGAATACTGGGTCGGGCCAGATTGAGGAGTGGAATCGGAAGCGACGAGTGTTCCGTTGATATACATGAACTTGGTGTCGCTGCCCGCATCGTAGGCGATGGCAATGTGGGTCCAGTCTCCAACACTGACCGCAGGTCCTGCCATGGTGTCCCATCCGTTGTCTCCGTCACCAGTCCAGAAGTCCCACGCTCCTCCGCTGTTATTGTAGAGGATGAATCCGTGGGTGCTGACTCCGTTGCCCACATCGTCGCGGCTTGTGATAGGAGAGGCAAAACCGGCGGTCGTGTCGGCATTTGCCCAGAGAGTGACGGTAAAGCTGCCCGGATTCAGGGCGCTGTCGAACGGGACGTCGATGTGCCCATTATCGGGAAAGTCCGCAGACAGTCCGGTATTGGCGGTGGCCCCGGCCTGGCCGAAGTTTACCGTCCCACCGACGACGGCTCCGTCAAACCCATTGCCACTGGCATCAAGGGCATCGGTATCGAGCGGATAGTAGGCAACCAAGGTGCCGTGCATGGAGCAGGGCAGAAGGGCTGTGAGGAGGAATAGGTTCTTACTGGTTTTCATGGGTAGAGGGATAAGAGGTTGGAAAGCCAAACTACGGTCGGCTGACGCGGTAGAACACCTTGGTGGAGTTAGCCGGCAGGGTGAAATCAATAAAGGTGGTGGTCTCTCCGTCACTGGGCTCGTTGTCAGTAAGCTCGATCCAGTTGAAAAGGTCGGTGGATCTCTCCACGATGTAGGTGGCCCCCTCGACCGAATCGAAGGTGATGGTGACTTCCCCGTCTCCCGGCCCGAAGGTCAGGTCCGTGATGACAAGCTCCCGTGCAGGAACAGCAAAGCTACCGACACCATTGGCGATGATGGAGTTGATTTGCTCCTCGGTGAGAGCGGTGCGGAAGAGTCCTACGTCATCAATCTGGCCATTGAACCAGAAATTCAAGCCGTCGTCCTGGCCCGCGCCAATGTGAAGGCTCTCGGTTTCCACCGTGCCATTCGGGGAATATTGATTGGGTGCGGTGTCACTAGCAGCGAGAACTCCATCGAGGTAAATGGACTTGGTCTCGGTGATGCTGTCGTAGGTCATGGCAATGTGGGTCCAGGTGCTCGGTGTGACCGGTCCACCGGAAAGAGTGTCCCAACCGGGATTGCCGTCGCCGGTCCAGAAGTTCCAGTTTCCTCCGTTGTCATTGTAGAGGATGTATCCATGAGTGCTTGTTCCTCCGCCGACGTCGTCGCGGCTGGTGATGGGGGAGGCAAATCCACCTGTGGAGGCGGCATTGGCCCAGAGGGTCACCGTGAAATCCTGGGGGTTGAGTTCCGGGTCGAATGGAACGTCGATGCGAGAGGCCCCATCAAACTGAAGCGAACCACCGGTCGCGGCGTTGGCCCCCGGCGCGGTGGTGAGGGCTCCGACAATGGTTCCGTCGAATCCATTGCCACTGGCATCGGTGCCATCGACATCGAGTGGCCACCAGGCCACGAGCGGATTGCCAAGAGGAACGGTTGCGCTGACGTCAATGAAGACACTTGGCACGAGGGGGTCGTCGCTGATGATTTCGAGAGTTGCGAGGAAGCTTCCATCTTCACCCTCAGGATCAAAGGTGACGTCGATTGTTCCGGTGCCTCCGTTCGGTGCGATCGCTCCGCCGGTCACTGCGGAAAAGTTATCGGCATTGGGTCCGGTAAAATTGAGTCCGGTGATGTTAAGGGAACGCGTGGCACCGGTGTTGGTGATGGTCAGGGCACCGGAAGTGCTCTCTCCCAAAGCGAGCGATGATTCGCTCACCAGCATGGGGTCGTGAAGGACCCCGCGAATGGTGATGGTCTGGTTGGGGACGACAGAGTCGTTGCTCGTGATGCTCAAGGTGGTTTAGAAAAGACCATTCCCTCCTGCAGGATCGAAACTGATAACCAGGTTCTCGGTTCCTCCGGGTGAAATTGATCCGGGAATGGTATTCACCGAGAAATTGGCATCGGCTCCGAAGTCTGCCGAGCTGATGATCAGATTTTGCGTCTGACCGCCGTTCGTGATTGGGATATCAAATTGCTGCACCGTTCCATCGAGGGCGACTTCAACCACGCTGTCCGAGGTAAGCGCCGGATCTGGAAGACCGCTGGCGATTCCATTGTCGATGATGCTTTGAATGACGGCCTGGTCGAGTGCTTCGTCCCAAACGCCCACGTCATCGATCAATCCGTCGAAGAAAAAGTTGTCACCGGCGTCCGAGCCTGACCCGATGTGCAGGTTCTCCATCTCGATGGTTCCATTCGGAGAATACAGATTCGGCATGGTCTCGGTCACGGCAATCTGGCCATCGACATACAAGGTCTTGGTTTGAGTGGGGGCGTCATAGGTGATCGCCAGATGGGTCCAGGTGTTGGTGAGGACGGCCGGCCCGACGCTTTGATTCCAGGCGCCCGAAGGTCCGCCCGTTCCGGTCCAATAACTCCAGTTGCCGGCCGAGTCATTGTAGAGGATGTAGCCGTGAACACTTCCGCCGGGATTTGGCACGTCGTCACGGCTGGTCAAAGGTGAGGCAAAACCGCCGGTGGAAGCGGCATTGGCCCAGAGCGCGACGGTGAAGCTCTCCGGATTGATGGCCTGGTCAAAGGGGACGTCGATATGGCCATTGTCGGGAAAGGATGCCGAGGATCCGGTGTTGGCGTTGGCTCCGGTCTGTCCAAAGTTAACCGTGCCGCTGACGACCGTTCCGTCGTAACCGTTGCCGGTTGCGTCAAGAGCATCGGCATCGAGCGGCCAGTGGGCCACCAATTCGGCTTGAGTGGAACCGAGGGTCAGGGAAGCCAGAAGGAGTCTGGTGAGGAGTTTCATGAGATAAAAGTGTGTGAGTGTTCTTTGATCGCGTGATCGCTAACATGTCATCACGGCGAGGACAAGATCAGACTGGCCCTGATCCGCAGAAAAAGCCCGGTTCGACTGGCATCCGGAAGGAGTGTGGAGCGAACCAATTCGGTTCCGTCGCCCTGGACCGTCCGCGATTGTTCCAGCAGAATTCCGGAGGCATCTCCCCAGTTGGTCAGATCAGTGGAGGTTTCAAATTGAAGGGAGACATCGTCCGCGCCAAGTCTCCGCCGGTAAGTGACGACGTCGCCTGTCAGCATAATGGAAGTTCCGTCGCCGAGGGCATGGTCCAGAAGGTCGATCCGACCGTTTCCATTCAGGTCGGCATTCGGGTCGCCCGAAAATCGAATCGCATCAGTGGTTCCGGGGGTTCCGCCATCGGTGAGGCTGGCCCGCCAGTTTGAAACCAACGAGGGATCTGGTCTGAGATGAGGATTCATGAGAACCAGGCTCGGTCCGCCGCCGTCCGGCGAAACAGGCCACGGAAGTTCGTCATCGTATCGAAACTCCTGAATGGTCCCGCTTGAAGCATCCTCCAGTTTCAAGGTTTCTCCTCCGTTGCTCAGCGCGGTGCCGTTTTCAAACTCGCTTGCGGTGATGACCAGTCGTTCGCCCGGGGCCAGGAAGGTGCCCGCCGGGATGGTGTGGGCAATGCCATCGGTGAAGGAGATACCTCCCAAATCCAGCGTGACGGATTCGCTGATGTTCAGCAGTTCGACAAACTCTTCGCCGGCGCCATCGGTGGGATGATACATGATCTCGCTGATCACCAGGAAGCGCTGGGCATCGCTCGGTTGATCCTCGGTGACCGTTTCGGAAACCAGCTCTCCGGTTGCATCGGAAAGGCGCAGGACTTCCGCGAAGTTGGAAAGATGGCCGTCGTAGTTTCCGATCACGAAATGACCTTCGCCTCCGGTCGGGCTGCTGGCGCGGATACGGAAGTCACCGACATCAGGCGAGAGGTAGAGACTGCCGTTTGAAGGGATGACCGTACCCGGCGGCAGGGTGAGTTCCACTCCGCCGGAGAGGGTCCACCCGGAAAGATCCACCGCTTCGTTGTTGGGGTTGGCCAGTTCGATGTATTCCTCGTCCTGAATTCCGGACACCGGGTTTGCTTCAATCGCACCGAAGTTGATCACAAGTCCTTCGGATTGGGGGAGAGGAATGAGGCCTGGTCCTGTCGGCCCGTAGGTTTCAAAAAGCGCGGTCCGACGGTTCGGGAGAGAGGTGTTGACCACGCCGCTGAATCCGCTGTTGAAATTGGTGATGCCCGCCGATGCCCATAGAGCCTGATCGATGATCACGTCATTCTGAATCGTATTGCGAAACCCTTGCAGGAGATTCTCAAAATACCCTCCGTTTTCTCCGGGGCGATCGATCAGTTCGGGCTCGCACAAGAGATCACTGCTGCCCACCGATTGATTGATGACTTGAATCGCCAGAATGTTGCCGCCGGCGACGAGGGAGGCGCTGGAAATCGGGAAGTCCGCAAAGTTGACGGCCGCGCTGTCAGGATTTGAGGATGCGGTGGCGTTGTAACCAACCGCTCCGCTCACGTTGGCCCGGGCCACTTCCACGCCGTTGAGGTAAGCGACGAAACCATCGTCATAGCGCATGCGAAGGATGAGGTTGGAAACCGAAGACGGGTCAGCGACCTGGAACCGGTATCGCTGGTAGATGGAGGTGGCCCCGGCAACCGAGTCCGTCGGTCTGACCTGCGTTTCGATGAGGCCGGCGTAGTCGCCCGGCGAGTTTTCGTATCCAATTCCCGCGGTGCCGGTTGGCCAGCTGTTGTCGTTGAAGGAAGGGAGAAACCAACTGGATTCAAGGGAGGCGTTCGAAGGGACGAGATAGCGGAGGTTTGATCCTTCGGAGAGAATGGTGGTTGATGGTCCGGCCTCCGGGATGACCAGATAGCGGTCCATCAAGGTGCGGACTCGTCGCATGTACATTTCGCGGGTCACCGGGTTGTCGAGAATGGCGGCATGAAGGTGGTTTTGCCAGGTTGGATTGGGATTTCCCCCAACCAATTCCTGGGTGTGTTGGGCATCGCCGTAGAGCGGACTTGCCCAGTTTTCGTGAGTGTTTTTTTGTCCGGTCGGGAGGCCCTGGTCGCCGTCCCAGGCAATGCGGAACCATTCCCGGCGATCAAGGTCGTGATACATGTAGTAGTTCTTGGTCAGCTGGTCGTGGTTGAAGGGAACACACATCGCGGCCATGACGTTGATGTAGTTCGGCACGTTGACGACGTCGGCGACGAAGTCGAAGCGGTTGGGATTTGAGATGTTGATGCCGGCGGTGAGTTGGGCGAGGTCGGTGTAGGGTTCCGTGCGCCGAAGCACCTTCCGGTAAAGGCTCGAGTTGACCGTCGGAGAGAGGGTCGCGGGGACGTTGATGGCTTTGTACATCGAACCGGTGGGCTCTATTCCTCGACGATCGAGGAAGTCTTCATCGACCTGTTCCACAAAGGTGAAGAGCCCCATGTCACTGCCATTCCGCTTGATCCAAAGGTAGCGGGTCTCGGGAGCGAGGGAGCCTGCTTCGTTGAGGAAGGCAAAGATCGCGTTCTCTCGGACATAAGAGTCGCGGTAGTGCGAGTTCACGTTGATCTCCTCGACTCGCTCGGCATCGGGTCTCCAGCGGAAATGTCCGCCGCGGTAGAAGTCGAACTTGTATTTATGCTTCGGCCAGTTGGCGGTGCTTTGCCCGCGGATCCGGCAGAAGATGTTGTCGTAAAACTGACCTTCAAAATAGAGCGAGCCCTGGGTTCCGCCGCGGGTGTCGGCTGCTCCCGGGTTTTCAACAAACCAATGCATGACCGGTTGGTCGACTGACACCGACGGGTCGTTGACGACGGTGCCGAAGTAGCGGGGAGATTCGGTCGGATCGGGGAAGGGTGGTTCGCGGGTGGTTTCGCCGGTGTTGGTCGATGCCACCACATACCATCGGACCATCTCTCCCGGACCATAGGCGCTTGCCGGAATGATGGCCGAGTATTGATCGTCGGCCCCGTCGGTCATGACGACTTGCTGCTCGGTGCCAAAGCCAACTCGATAGAAAAGAGTCGCTCCACTCACGTCGCCAATCCTCGGCGTGATCGTCCCAGTGATGGTGAGGTTTTCCCCGGCTCCGGGTGCGGCCGGGTTTTCGGTCAATCCTTCAACCTGTGGTCCGATCTCGCTGCGTGGCGGACCATTGGCGGCTCCGGGTGTGGGGACGAGGTAAGCAAGCTGGCCCGTGTTACTGAGGCCATACGAAATGTCATCGAACTGAGGTGGATAAGCTGGCGAGAATTCCGACACGAGATTGCCGTCGGGATCCGAGAGGGCGAGGTAGTCGCCGCTTTTGGAAAGCTGGAAGTTGAGTCCGCCCGGACGATTGTTGGCAAAGAAAACACGGTAGCCTCCGGCGGAGATTTGGAGAGGCGGGAAGGTGTATTTCTCCGGGTCGAGCGGGTCGTCGGTGAGATGCCATCCGCCGAGGTCGATGGCGAAAGGGTTGGGGTTGTGAAGTTCGATCCAATCGGAACGATTGCCTTCCTCATCGGTGATCCCGGTTTCGTTGTCGGCGACAAGTTCGTTGATGAGCGGAGGGAGCGACTCGACATCAACGCCAACCGTGACTTGCGAGCTAGCGACCGGAGGAGACTCGCCGGTTGCGGTGATGGTGTAGGTGGTGGTTTCAGTTGGGGTGACCGTGACGCTTCCGGACTCATTGTTGACCACTCCGATGCCGGGAGAAATGGAAACCGAGGTGGCGTTGTTGGCTTCCCAGTTCAGGGTCACGCTTTGCCCTGAATCGATGAAGGGCGGATTCGCTGTAAAGGAAGTGATTGAAGGTGGCCCGCCCGGCACTCCGTTGTTCATCACGTCTTCGATTTCGGCCGGAGTGAGGACATGGTTCCAAAGCGCGATATCGTCGATCAAGCCATCGAAGTGAAACGACTGTCCGCTATCGGCACCCGACCCGATGTTGAGATTCTCTGTTTGTGGTCCGTTGGGGCTGTAGAGATTGGGGGCGGAGTTGGATGCCGCGAGCGAGCCGTTCACGTAAAGTCTTTTGGTCTGGCTGGTATCGTCGTAGCTCACCGCGAGGTGGGTCCATGAACCCGTCTCGACCGGTCCGCCGGACATTTGGTTCCAGGCACCCGAGGGGCCGCCGGTGCCGGTCCAGAAGTTCCAGTTGCCGCTATTGTCATTGTAAATGAGATAGCCGTGAACCGAGCTTGGAGTGTCGTCGCGACTGGTCAGGGGAGAGGCAAAGCCGCCCGTGCTGTCGGCATTCACCCACATCGACAAGGTGAAGCTCTCGGGGTTGAGGGCCTCGTCAAAAGGCACGGTGATGGTGGAGTTGGAGCCGTTGAATTCCGCGGCCGTTCCGGTGTGTCCTGCCGCGCCATCCACTCCAAAAACCACCGCGGAGTCCTGCCCGTGATGATTGCCTAGAAGATCCTGGGCATTTCCGTCGAGCGGCCAGTGGGCAACGAGCTCCGCTTTCATCGCCTGGCCGGTCAGAAGGAGCATGGCCCCAATTGTTTGAAGAATCCCTTTCATGAATGACGCCCGAATACCCTCTTGAGTCTCGAAGGGGGATTCAAGTAGGATTTCCGGCAGGTTCATGATGAAGATATTTCCTGTTGCCGCAATGATGGTTTTGACCTCCCCGCTCATCGCGGTTGAGAGCCGCGAACTCAATCAGGCGAAGGGGCCCGAAGGTGCCACCTTGTTTGACCGGATGGAGGCCGGGAGAACAGGAATCGACTTTGTCCGCGAGTGGAAGCCTCCGGCGAAGTGGGCTGCTCAAATCAGCGGTTCCTTTACCGGTGGCGGCGTTTGTCTCGGCGATTTCGACGGGGATGGCGATGCTGATGTGTTTCTCTCCCGAATGACCGATGGCGGAAGGCTTTATGAGAATCTCGGAGACTTTCGCTTCAAAGACGTGACCGATGCGCTGGGATTGTCCTCTCCCGGAGTGTGGGGCGGGGGATGCACTTGGGCGGATGTCGATGGAGACGGTTGGCTCGATCTTTACCTCTGCGTTTTTGACGGCCCGAACCGGCTCTTCATAAACCGGGATGGCAAAGGTTTCGTGGACGAGGCCGCCAAGTATGGTCTCGATTTCAAAGGAGCCAGCCTGATGATGGCCTTTAGTGATTACGATCGCGATGGCGATCTTGATGGCTACCTGCTCACCAACCGGATCCGTCCGGGAGAGGAGTTGAAAGACGTTCGATTTCGAGTGGTCCGGGGTCCTGATGGAGAGCCCGTGATTCTTCCCGAGGAAATGCAGCAGTATGCCGGGTTGATCAAATCCCCGACCGGTTACAAGAAAATCGCTTCGGCTCAATTTGACCTTTTGTATCGCAATGACGGTGGGAAGTTTGTCGAGGTTGGAAAAGAAGCGGGGATCCGCGAGCCTGAGTACGGCTTGTCTGCGACCTGGTGGGATTATGATGCCGACGGCTGGCCTGATCTTTACGTCGCAAACGATTTCTATGGCGCCGACCATCTCTACCGGAACCTGGGCGATGGAACCTTCGAGGATGTCGCTCCGAAAGCCTTGCCGCACACGCCATGGTTCTCGATGGGTTCGGATGTCGCCGACATCAACAACGATGGGCTTTTTGATTACATGGCCTCCGACATGGCCGGGAGTGATCACTACAAGGAGAAGATGTCGATGGGCAACATGACCGGGAAGGACAGTGACTCGTGGTTTTTGAATTGGCCGACTCCGGCTCAATACATGCGCAATGCGGTCTATCTCAACACGGGAACGGGTCGCTTCAATGAAGTGGCCTTCCAGACCGGGCTGGCCGCCACCGACTGGACCTGGGCGATTAAGTTCGGGGATCTCGATTGCGATGGACGCGAGGATGTTTTCATCTCGACCGGCATGAGCCGCGATTGGTTCAACAGTGATCTTCGAAATCAGGAGGAAGCTTTGATTTTGAGCCAGGGCCAGGCCGCCGGTCAGGCCTTTTGGAATGACAAGGAACCGCTCGCGTTGAAGAACTGGGCATTTAAAAACGAAGGTGATTTGAAGTTTCGAAACGTGGGCCCGGAGTGGGGATTGGATGAAATGGCGGTGAGCTATGGAGCGGCACTGGGCGACCTCGACGGAGATGGCGACCTTGACCTCGTCGTGAACAACTTCGGAGGAGCGTCCGGAGTTTATCGCAATGGCACCACGAGTGGTGAGAGACTTACCCTCGACTTGCGAGGCGCGGGCAAAAACCCCTTTGCCTTGGGCGCGGTGGTGCGGGTTGAAGTCGATGGTGAACCATCCGTGTTGATGAGAACGGTGACGGCCTCACGCGGCTTTATGTCGAGCAACGATCCCTTGCTTCACTTCGGCTTGGGAGAGTCAAAAAAGGTCAAACGTGTCATCATTGATTGGCCAAGAGGGGGGAGACAAATCCTCAAGGACCTTGAAGCCGGAAAACGCCATCTCATCCGTCAGGCGGAAGGTCTCGAAAAGAGCAAGAAAGCAAAGCCGCGAACTCTCTTTGTGGAATCGGAAATGTTATCGAACGTGCAACCAAGCGAGCGTGACTTCGATGACTTCAAACGACAGCCCCTCCTACCTGCGAAGCACTCGCAGATGGGCCCCGGCCTGGCAGTCGCTGATTTCGATGGCGATGGGCTGGAGGATCTCTATGTCTCTCATCCGGCGGGCCAAAGTGGAAAGCTCCTTCGCCGGACTGGTAAAACCGGATGGTCTTCTTTCGGTCGTGTGAAATCGGCGGCTTTGGATGAGGACGGTCGTTGCGAGGACATGGCGCCTTTGTTTTTTGATGCCGACAATGACGGCGACCTCGACCTGTTCGTGGTGAGCGGCGGGGTGGAAGGAGAACCCGGCGGGACGATTTTTCGAGACCGCCTTTATCTGAACACAGGAAAAGGCGAGTTTGAAAAAGCGCCCAAGGGCATGTTGCCCGAATCGACCGGAAGCGGGTCGGTGGTGTGCGCTGCCGACTACGATCGCGACGGTGATCTCGATCTTTTTGTGGGCGGCCGCGTCGTCCCGGGCGCTTATCCCATGTCGCCGCAAAGCGAGCTTCTGCAAAACGACGGGAAGGGGAGCTTTGTGAATGTGGCTGCAGATCGCTTTGGTGGACTCGTGACTTCGGCTTTGTGGACGGATGTCGATGGCGATGGTTGGCTCGATCTAATGGTGACACGCGAGTGGGGAAGTGTGGCTCTGTTTCGGAATCAGCAGGGGAAACTTGTCGACGAAACCAAGAAGGTCGGGCTGGCCGGTCGCACGGGTTGGTGGAACAGCATCGTCGGCGGGGACTTCGATGGTGATGGCGACATCGACTACGTGGTCGGCAACAACGGTCTCAACACCAAGTATGAAGTGCCGGCTTTGCTCTACTTCGGTGATGTTGATGGAACGGGTAAGAAGCGGATCCTCGAGGCCGAGATTGAAAAAGGAAAATGTTACCCGATCCGCGGGTTGAGTTGTTCGAGCAATGCCATGCCCTTCTTGAAAAAGAAGACTCCGAAATTTCATGACTTTGCCTCGGCGACTTTGTTTGATCTCTATTCAACAGGGCTGGAGAAGGCCGATCGCTACGAAGCCAATACCCTTGAAAGCGGTATCCTCTTGAATGACGGCGATGGTCGTTTTGAGTTTCGTCCTCTTCCCGCCATGGCCCAGATGGCACCGGTTTTCGGGATGGCCGCGAGCGATTTTGATGGTGATGGAAACCTCGATCTTTTTCTCGCCCAAAACTCCTTTGCGCCCCAGGTGGAAACCGGGCGGATGGACGGGGGGACGGGAGTGCTCTTGAAAGGGCGGGGCGATGGTGGCTTCGATTCAGTGCGCCCGGATCGCAGTGGAATCGTCGCGTCGGGAGATGCCAAAGGCGTGGCTTTGGTTGACGTAAACAGTGATCGCTGGCCTGATCTCATCGTGGCAAACAACAATGCCGCGGTGCAAGTGTTCGAAGCAAGGCCTCCCGAGGGGGCGAAGAGTTTGACCGTTCAATTGGAAGCCTCATCAGTCTTGAAAACAGGCGCTTTGGTTCGGGTGACCCTCGTTGAAGGACGGACCATGATCCGGGAGGTCGCCGCGGGTGGATCCTATCTTTCGCAATCTTCGGCGAGACCTCAATTCACCATCCCCGCGGGCATGACTGCCAAATCCGTTTCAGTGAGATGGTCCGATGGCGAAACAACCTCGTTGGATGTTAGAGGAGAATTTGTGGTGATCCGGAGGTGAAACTGAGTTGACCTGTATATTGATGAAGATGAAAGAAATCACTTCTTCGATTCAGGAGCAGTGATGATTTTTCCTTGCCGGAAATAGGGATAAACCAGTTTGAACATATCATCTCTGCTGTTGCGGATATCGTCGATGTATCCGCGGACAATTTGAAATCGGAAAATCACTGCTTCACTCTCGAGGTGATTGGGCGGTTGGGTTAGGTAGCTCAGGCGAAGCATATATTCATTGTCGATTCGGAGGCCGTAAACCCAGTCGCTTTGTCCTAATCCACTCTCGCCGGCAAGTGGCTCCAGGAGTTCCTCGTTCGCCAATCCCAATCGTGTCATGACATCTTCCATTTTTTCACCTTCTTTGATGGTGGGAATCAGATCGAGAAGGGCTCGGACCTTCTCGGGGTGTGCTTTGTCGGCCAGCGGTTTGCGCGACCGGGCATGCGGGCTGCCTTCGCGGTAGAGGTTGAAGGAGGTGAGGTCGCCATTTTCAAGGTCCTCCTTGATGACGCGGATCTTATTCGGTTTCCGCGAGATGAGGTCGTAATACCCGCTGTTGGTCATGAACTGCATGTTTTCCGAAATCAGGAAGAAGCGATTGTTGAGGTCCGGCCAGTCGGTGCTGGGTCCGAACCGAAGCGTCCTGAGATCAAGCTCTGCCGTTTGCATTCCATCCACGGAAACCCATTTGCCAGAGAGTTTCTCGAGCTGAGAGGTCGATTCTTCTTCGGCGAAAGGATCACTTTCATTTTCAGCCGAGGTGGCGAAAGGGTCATCAACTGGAGAGTTTGCAAACGGGTCATCGAAGTTCGGCCCATTGACGGTCTCGTTGGTCTCCTGATTCTCCATCGAGTTCGTCGGGACGGACTTTTTCATGACCAGATAAGTTCCGGTGCAGCCAAGGGAGGCGCCGATCAGGATCGCAATAAACGAGCGTGGATTCATGGACTTCCAAAACCTAGTCAGAAACAAAGGGCTCGCAAAGGCAAGAGGAGCGATTGCAGGAGGACCTTTGATGTTTTTTAATTTGGCTGGGAAGAGGCCGGGGTTCCGGGTAATCCAATGCATCGGTTGTGTCGATTCGATGATGCTGATTTGGAGATCCCCAAGATCATAGTTGGGAAGCTGTTTCGAGCTTGAGTTTGATTCAGAAGAAAGGGTATACCGATGCAATGAATCGACGGGAGTTTGCAATTGCGACGGGGTTGGCAGGAGCCGCTTTTCTGGGAGTCTTGGGTGCGGAGGGCTTTTCGGCGAACACCTTTGATTTGCTGGTCCGTCGCTTTCGCCTTTCGGTTGACCGAAGCGATCAGACAATCCGATTGACCGGACGGGTTCCGAGAGAGGACCTCGTGGCCTGCTATGAAGCCTTGAACGCTGTGAGCGATGGTCACTTGATTGTGGATGGCAACCGTGTCACCGGGCGGCTTTCGGGCACCGCATTTGAAGCGCAGATTCTTAGTTGATCGTCACGTTCATCTCGTTGGCCTGGAAGGGAATCGCGAACAAGGTGACCTCGAATCCATCATCGCTGGTGAGAAGATAGTTCCCCTGGGGGAGAATCTCACCGGCTTCGTGTTTGAAGTTGAGCGTGAAGCACTCGAGCTCTCTTGGGTCATCGTAGTCAGGTGCATCGAGCGACTTGATTTCTGCCAGCTTCCACTGAAAGGACCGCTGGTCTTCCAACGATTGGGCCCGAAAGATCTGATCCTTGCGTTCACTGAATTCACTTTGCTTCGGACGTTCCATCTTGCGGATAGCATCAAGAGGCCAGGTCGAGATCAAGCGGGATCATGAGCCAGGGCGAAAGCGAGCGCTCGAGTCATCCGGAGGGGATCATCTTTCTTGCCAAGCCCGATCCTGTCGCGGTAGCCTGCCGGGTAAGAACGATTTCGGGCGTTTCCAAAATCGATCCACAAGCTCCAACCTACTTCATCTCATGGAACCATTTATCGGCCAGATTCAGGCATACGGTTTTAACTTTGCCCCGAGAGGGTGGGCCTTTTGCGACGGACAGCTCCTGGCGATCAGCAGTAATACGGCCCTTTTCTCGTAACTTGGAACCACCTACGGAGGAGACGGGCGGACGACCTTCGGGCTACCCGACCTGCGCGGACGACTTCCCATGCACAAAGGAACCGGAGCTGGCTTGAGCACCCGGAGCCTTGGAGCCAAAAGCGGAGCGGAGAAGCACACCCTCACCGCTCTCGAAATGCCTTCCCACACTCATACCAACATCGTCAGCACTTCGCCCGGGAATCAATCCACTCCCGTCGGGGGAGTGCCCTCGGTGGCGAAAGGGGGCGACAGCATTTACAGCAGCTCTCCGAAGGGTCGTGTCCCCAGCGGAGTAACGGGTGGGGCTGTTGGTGGAAGCCAGCCGCACAACAATATGCCTCCGTATCTCGTCCTCAATTTTTCCATTGCCCTGACTGGAATTTATCCGTCACGGAGCTGAGGTGGCGGCTCATGGCTGGTCTTGCGCAGGTTTCGACCCGACCGGAGACTCCCGAAGATTCGTCGTTTCTGGGCGACCTTTATTTCTCGGTTCGGGAGTTGGAGCCGGGATTTGCCAGCCTGCCTCTTGATGAGCGATCGCGCGTCCTCCGTGATCAGGCCCGACTGCAGTCCATTCACTACCACAAGGTCTTTCCTCATGCCCACTTTCTGGTGGTCGAAGTCGACGGGAAACCGGTCGGGCGCTTTTGTGTCAACCAATTCAACGACCGCTTGTTGGTGGTCGACCTCAGTATCCTCCCGGACTTTCAGGGGCACGGAATTGGCAGCCAGCTCATCAAAAGTGTCCTCGCCGAGTCGACTCGCACCGGAATGCCGGTCGGTGTTTCGGTTGAGATCGGGCACCCTGCGCGCAGCTTTTACGAGAGGCTGGGATTCGCTATTTTTAAGAACACCGAATCCCACCATGTGATGCAGTGGGTGCCTTCAAGGGGATAAGCGTTGGATATATCCTGAAAAGGCGGGAAGCAACACGGTTGACACGGCAAACCTCGTTGCTAGAGTGCGCGGCCCTGCGCCGGAAATCCCAAGGGTTTTCGCGGGGAAATCAGACCAAAAAACTCCTCTAGAGACACAGACCAATGGCTACCAAAAAGAAGGCCGCCAAGAAGAAGGCCGCCAAACAAACGAAAAACGTCTACTACTTCGGCGCAGGAAAATGCGACGGAGATGGATCGATGAAGGCTCTCCTCGGAGGGAAGGGCGCAAACCTCGCCGAAATGAGCAGCATCGGAGTGCCCGTGCCTGCCGGTTTCACCATCACCACCGAGGTCTGCACCTACTACTACGCCAACGGGAAGAAATACCCCAAGACTCTTAACGCAGAAATCGAGGAGAACATTGCCAAGGTCGAGAAGGCCATGGGCAAGAAGTTCGGCGACCTCGAAAACCCGCTTCTCCTCTCCGTCCGTTCCGGCGCTCGCGAGTCGATGCCCGGCATGATGGACACCATCCTCAACCTCGGCATCAACGACGAGGTGGTCGAGGCCCTCGCCAAGAAGACCGGCAATCCCAAGTTTGCCTGGGACTCCTACCGTCGTTTCCTCCAGATGTATGGCAGCGTGGTGATGGAAGTGGAAGCCGAAGAAGGCGAGCACCACGATCCCTACGAAGTCATTCTCGATAAAGCCAAGGCCAAGGCCAAGGTGAAGGACGATTCCGGACTCAAGGAAAGCGACCTCCGCGAGGTGGTTGCCGAATTCAAGAAGCTCATCAAGGAGCGTTCAGGCAAGAACTTCCCCGAAGATCCCCGCGAGCAGCTCACCGGAGCGGTCAACGCCGTCTTTAACTCCTGGAACAACGATCGCGCGATCGTTTACCGTCAGAAGTATGGCATCCCCGCCGCCTGGGGAACTGCCGTCAACGTGCAGGCCATGGTTTTCGGAAACACCGGCAAGACCTCCGGAACCGGAGTGGCCTTCACCCGTGACCCCGCCACCGGCGAGAACGTGTTCTACGGTGAGTACCTCATCGATGCCCAGGGCGAGGACGTGGTGGCTGGTGTCCGCACGCCCAAGCCCATCGCCAAGATGGCCAAGGACCTTCCCAAGTCACACAAGGAACTTCTCGTCATTCGTAAGAAGCTCGAGAAGCACTTCCGCGATGTCCAGGACGTCGAGTTCACCATTGAAGAAGGCAAGCTCTGGATGCTTCAGACCCGGAACGGAAAGCGCACCGGTTTCGCTGCCGTGAACATCGCCCTCGATATGGTCAAGGAACGCCTCATCAAGAAAGAGGAAGCGATTCTCCGCATTCCTGCTGATGACCTCAGCCACCTCCTCGCTCCGATCTTCGAAGCCAAGGCTGAGAAGGCTGCCAAGAAGGTCGGTTCCGGTCTTCCTGCCGGTCCTGGTGCTGCTTCCGGTAAGATCTACTTCTCTGCGGAAGATTCGGTGAAGGCCGCCGCCAAAGGTGAGTCTGTCATCCTCGTTCGTCAGGCCACTTCTCCCGAAGATCTTCGCGGCATGATTGCCGCAGGTGGTATTCTCACTACCGAAGGTGGTGCTTCCTCGCACGCCGCTCTCGTTGCCCGTCAAATGGGTAAGGTTTGCGTCTGCGGTGCTCACGGCATGACCATCGACTACGGCAAGAAGACCCTCACCGGAAACGGTGTCGTCCTCAAGGAAGGCGATGAAATCTCCCTCAACGGGTTCGTTGGAAACGTCTACGCCGGTGGCATCAAGTCTTCTCCTTCTCAGGTCATCCAGGGCCTCATCGAGAACAAGGCCGCGGCCAAGCGTTCCGACACCTACAAGAAGTTCATGATGCTCATGGACTGGACCGACAAGCTTCGCAAGCTGGGTGTCCGCACCAACTCGGATACCCCTGAGCAGGTCGAGCAGGCCATCAAGTTCGGTGCCGAAGGCATCGGCCTGACCCGTGCCGAGCACATGTTCTTCGAAGGCAACCGTATCGACTCCGTCCGTGAGATGATTCTTGCTGACGACGACGCCGGCCGTGCCAAGGCACTCAAAAAGATCAAGGTCTTCATGAAGAAGGACTTCATCGGGATCTTCAAGGCCCTCGCCGGACGCCCGGCGACCATCCGTCTTCTCGATCCCCCTCTTCACGAGTTCATCGGCACGATGACCCCGGCCCAGAAGAAGGATCTTTCCAAGAAGATCGGCATGAGCGCCGCCGCCATCACCAAGCGCATCGGAGCTCTTCACGAAGAGAACCCCATGCTGGGTCACCGTGGTTGCCGTCTCGGCATCAGCTATCCTGCTGTCACCGCGATGCAGGTCGAGGCCATCCTCGAAGCCGCTCACGAAGTGCAGAAAAAGGGCACCAAGGTTCTCCCCGAGATCATGGTTCCCCTCGTCTCCTACGCTCGCGAGCTTGAGCTTCAGAAGGCCGTTGTCGACACCACCGCCGACGAAGTTCGCAAGAAGCTCGGTCTCAAGAAGAGCGAGCTCAAGTACACCGTCGGAACGATGGTCGAGATCCCGCGCGCGGCCCTCACCGCCGATGAGGTGGCCGAGCACGCCGAGTTCTTCTCCTTCGGAACGAACGACCTCACCCAGACGGGTCTTGGTCTTTCCCGCGATGACTCCTCGAGCTTCCTCCCGACCTACCAGGACGAGGAAATCCTCAACAACAATCCATTTGCCAGCCTCGATCAGACGGGTGTTGGCAAGCTTGTTGAAATGGGTGTCAAAGGCGGACGTTCCACCAAGGCCAAGCTCAAGATTGGGATCTGCGGTGAGCACGGTGGAGATCCCGATTCGGTGAAGTTCTTCCACCGCACCGGACTCAACTACGTCTCCTGCTCTCCTTTCCGCATCCCGGTCGCCCGCCTCGCCGCTGCCCAGGCAGCCCTCGAGGAAAAGGGCATGGCCCGCGGTGAAGTGAGCTAAAGGGGAGCAAAGGCGTCCCGCCTTTGTTTAAAATGGTCGAAGGTGAGACGCCTTCGCTCCCTTACTTTTCAAAGCCCCGTCCGTGAAAGCGGTCGGGGCTTTCCTTTGGGAGGGGAGAGGGGAGCAAAGGCGTCTCGCCTTTGATTTGTGAATGTCGAAGGCGGGACGCCTTCGCTCCCCTCATTCCGAATCGATACAGAAGAGATGCTTCTCTCCGCGGATGAAGATTTGATCATCAATGAGCGCCGGAGTGGCATCGACTCCTTCGCCCACTGAGTTGGAGCCGACAATCTCCAGCTTCTTGCCATCCTTGATGACCACGGTGGTGCCACTGCGCCCGGTGATAAAAACGTGTCCGTTGGCCGCGACCGGAGAAGCATACAGAGTCGAAAGACCAGGAATGCGGGCTGCGGTGTAGTAAGCCTTGCCGGTGAGAGGGTCGACGCACGACACGGTGGCGGATTTCTTCTTGTGAACGTAAAGAAGCTTGCCGGACAGGAGAGGGGAAGCGAGATCGGGTATGTTCTCCTCCCAACTCCAAACCACGTTCTTGGTTCCGGCAAGATCTCCACGTCCGCTGAGCTTGAAGGCTCCACCGTAGTCTCCACGAAAGCTGCTGGTCACGATGGCGAGATCATCGATGATCACCGCGCAAGTGACAGGACGCTGGGCCTTGCCCGCGATACGCCAGAGTTCCTTTCCGGTCTTGAGATCATATCCCCGGATGAAGTTCTGACCGTTCATGATGACCTGCTTGCCACCTTTGTGTTCCGCTACGATGGGCGTGCACCAGCTGGTGGGTTCGTCGCGCTCGGTTTTCCAGATGGTCTTGCCGGTCTTCTGATCGAGAGCATAGAGAGCCGAAGGCCCTTCGTGATCCCAGGGCACGAGAATCATGTTGTCGACGAGAGTCGGTGAACTTCCTTCGCCAAACTCGTTGCGGGTCTTCATCTTGCCGAAGTCCTCTCGTTTCCAAACGAGCTTTCCTTCCATGGTGTAGCAAAAGAGACCGCGTGAGCCGAAGTGCGCGTAGACATGTTTTCCGTCGGTGCAGGGAGACGCCGAGGCAAAGCCATTGGTGGAATGAGTGCCTTCATGAGGCGTCGCGGTGACGGCGGTTTTTTCCCAGAGCACCTTTCCGTCCGCGCGATTGAAACAGAAGATCTTGAAGTCGAGCTTGGAAAGTCGGCGCCCGTCAAAACCCCGTCCTCCGCTTGGAGCAACCGCTGAAACGACGAAGACCTTGTCCTTCCAAACGACCGGCGAGCCCGAGCCACGACCGGGAACCGGCACCTTCCATTTGATGTTCTTTGTTTCACTCCACTCCAAAGGAGGCTTGGCGGTGGGGGAGGAACCATTGGCCAACGGACCACGCCAGTGGGACCAGGTATCGGCGATCGCACCGGAGGTGAGGGACAAAAGCGAGGCAAGAGAAAGAGCAATACGAGAAGTCATCATGCGAGTTGGTTGGTTACCAAACTCCACGATGGCTCCGCGATGTCAAGAGAGCCTGTTCCGTGGAAGCCGGGGTTGTTACGAAAGTTGAAGCGAAATCGCCCTTCTGTGAGGTTCAGTTTTCCCTCTGCTGTCTTGAGTAAAGAGCGGCGAAGTATAGAAAGAGCATTTTCGGATTTTCTCCGCTCTGATCATGAAGTCGTACCTCTTCCTTTTTCTGATATTTCTTCCGGTTCTTCGAGCTGCGGTGATTGGCGATCCTGCCGAAGCCACTGTTTCGCTGAACTATTTCTACTTTGCCGGTCATGGTGACTACAGTGTGAGTGGTGGAGACTCGCTGGACACCACGGAGTCGGGCGAACTGGTCATCGATGAGGACCTTTACGGAGAGACATTGCGCACCACCTTCAACGGAAGTCTGGCCGGCCGGCTTGCCGGCGACGCGGTCATGACCACGCTGGAGGATCCGATCGACGGAACCCAGTACTTTGCGAGCTTGAGAGTGATTTTGGAGAGCGACGCGACCTTGAGTGGAAACGGCACTTTCCTTGATGGCGAACCAGGTGGGTCCGGGATTTTCAACAGCCAGTTGCCGGGCAACGAGTTGATTTTTCCCTTCGAAGTCACTGAAACCGCAGCAGGAGTCTTGCGGGGTTTGATCACCGTGGATGACGACAATGCGAGTATTGTCCAGGCGCAGGTCCAGAGACTCGTTGATGGGGCGTGGCAGACCCAGCTCACTTTCATCCGAAGAGGAGTCAGCACTGCCTTGCAGGATAGTATGATTTTTCAGCCGGGGAGTTGGCGGATTGTCGCAAGCTCGCCCGGCAATGCTACCATCCAAACCGACGACAATGCTGGCAAGATTCTCGATCAGCGATTGCAACTCACTTTGACCTTTGGATCGGAGCGGGCCAGGCTTCCACTGCCGGACGAAGGGGACTTTACCAATCCTCTCATCTTTAACGAATACACCGATTCGCCCAAATTGAGTCTTATCAATCGAGCGATCCTCAGCGAGCAATCGACCGGAGACGGATCCACCGAAGTGGAGTTTACGGCAGATCTCGTAAATACCTCGTTGTGCCCTTGGGACGTTGTGAGCTGGTCAGTGCGGACCGATCAGCCGGGGACTGAGTCGGCTGAAATGCTGGTCCCTTTTGGCCCCTTCAATGATGTCCCTGCCGATGCCACGGTGTCGCCCTCACGGTCACAAAAGGTCAGAGTTCTTGACGCAGAGCTTCCCGCCCTTCGCGCCGGGATCTTGGACGGCTCTCTTTTGACGACCACTGGAAAGGAACTTCTGGTGTTTCGCTATCCGGTCGATCGTCTTGCCGACGAGGATGACCTGCCCACCGCCGAGGAACTCGTGGATCGTGAAGCGACTGAGTTCCAAGTGCCCGGGACCAGCAATCCTTTCTTTTTCATTGAGGGTCCCACCCCCACGTTTCCGAATGGGAAATCATACGTCGAGGAAGGGATCATGTGGGTGGAATGGGAGCCATACTATGCTGTCCCTCCTGTTTTTGTGACCCCGGTTGGAACCAACCTCACCACACTCCAGCAAAACTTTGATCGCCTGCTCCCGATGTGGGTGACCTCGGCTTCAATCGACGACGGCACCATCCCTGAACCGCGTTGGACCAGTACAATCATGGGGGATACCCTGACTTTCCTCGATATCGTCAAACACGGTTCGGTGCGACACGTCATCAAGTCACCTTATCCCGCTCCCGGGTCCAACGCGACCGAAGGCCAGTTGATCGAAACGCAGGGACTGTTCCCCAGTCCAATTCCCCTCCATCTTGATCGGATTCCCTTCGGAGCCTCGGCCAACCTGTCGGGAAATGTGAACTTCATCCCGGAGAATTTTGCGGTCAGTTATGAAATGGAAAACGGATCTCCGAAGAGCTTCCTCGTCGATCTGAGCTACACCGCCGAAGTCAATTTCTTGCTGGAAGCTGGATTGGAAAACGTGGGCCCGGTGGCCGATTCCGAGAAGACCCTCTTTGAAGCGCCCATCTTCTCGGTTGCTTTGCCCGGGGGGATTACCTTTACCCCGCAATTGGAAATCACCAGTGGAGTGACGGCGGATTTCACCCGGCGGGTTTCCATTCCTTTTGTCAGTCGATTCACCATCGATGTCACTGTTGGAATGAAAGACGGTCTCCCGTACTACGAAGATCGTACGACAACTGTTCCACTTCAGTTGAGCGATCCGCAGGTCTTCGAAGAGATTGGCGCAAGTGCTTCGGTGTTTCTGGAGACCGAGATCGATGCCATCTTTGGTTATCCGGGGTCCTTCACCTCTGCGGGCCCGACGGTGGGAGCGCGGCTCGCTGCGGATTTTTCGATGAATCCGCTGGCTGATCCCTGGTGGTCGACTTCAGGGAATCTTGAGGTCACGGCTGGCGTGGAGTTCGATTTCATTGACCTGATCACGCTGGTGGACGAGGAGAGGGTTTTTGAAGAGCTTTACCATTTTCGAAGCCGATGCGGGCGGCCCCTTGATTCAAGGGTTGCCCGACGAACCCTTCACCCTTCCTCCGGGAGGAGAGAATCCCGGACTAAGGCCAATCTCGGACCCGAGGGCGCGCTGGTCGCGAAGCATTCTCGCTGAAAGTCCATCCACGCCGGGTGGGGCCTGGTTGATTCCCTTTGGGGATGATTTTCTTGCCGGGCACGCCAATGCCTCCGGTGCTCATCTTTATCGCGTGGCAGCGGATGGTCGGGTGCTTGCGGTTGAAAGTCCTCAACCGATCAACGGGTTTGCCGCCCTTGATGCAGTCCCACTCGATGGGGGAGGAGCGATCCTGCTGGGCAACAGTACTGGATGCATCGAGCTGGCAGAATTGGCTCCCGACCTGACGATGACCCCGGTGACCAAGGTCGACCTTGGCTTTTTGCATCGGAGCTTGCGGGTTCACCACAATGGAACACGCCTTTACGTCATGGGAACCGATTTCTCGGGTTCTCCTTCAAGATCAAAAGTGGTCCTCACCTGTCTTGAAATGACAGGCGAAGTGGTTTGGAGCCAGATTTATGACCAGGATGATAACTCGATTTTGAGTGCTGCCGACTTTTGCGTTTTGTCAGATGGAAATCTCGCCTTTTGCGCCACTACTTCGGCGAATTTTACCGAGGCAGACGGACTGAATAGCCAACTTCTGTTAGTGAACATTTCCCCGAATGGCCTCTTGGTAAAAGTGGATGCCGCAACGGGCCAACCGATTTGGTCGACAATGCTCGCTCATGACATTTCGACCAGCAACTGGGCCATCGCCGAAAGTCCCAAGGGTGACATCACCATCGGTGGGTCGCGATTGCGGGGATTTCTCAGCAACACGCCATCGATGCTCTTGGCGCATTTGAGCGGTGACGGAGAAATTCTCGATTCTCTTATGATCGGGCATGCCGGAAGCACGCAGGCTGCCGCCTATCCGGAAGTCGATGAGCTCTTCATTCCGTTGCCCCATGGTGGAGAAACGACCTATGATGAAATTCGCGACATGGTATGGACCGAAGAGGGTCTCTGGGTGTGCGGGAAAATGGGGATATTCAATGCCGGATCGGTGCTGAGTACGGGCTCTTCTGCCTTTACCCTCCGCTTTAGCCCGGAGCTGCACCCCGGGCGTTTTGCCCTTCACGGCGGGTTGAGCCGGGATCAATTTGATCGTCTTTTGGTGACCGAGAAGGGGCCGCTGTGTGCTGGCTTCAGCAAGTCCTTCCATCCTTGGCCGGGTGGGGCAGAAAGTGAGGAAGACGACACCCCCTATTCCTTCTGGCTCCACAAACTGCCTTGGGAAGGGCGGATGGATTTCCATGATTTGAGCAGCGCGGCCCAGCCAACCGCAGGTGAGGTCGCTCTAGCCGGATCCTTTTTTGTCTATCCCCGGGTGGTGGCAGGAAGTCTCACCGCGAGCTTCGACATCAACCAACCTGAGGTGGACATCTATGGCCGCAGTGAGGACCGCATCAAGGGGGCCTCGGGTAACGTGGTTGCGACTCCCATGGTCACGGAGATCTTGGAGCTGACGGCAAACTATGATCCCGCTCTCGTTCAGGAGATCAAGGCTCTGGAGCAGGTTCCGAGATCTCTGATTGTCGATGAAGCGAGTTACCTGGCCTGGTATCAGATGGAAGCTGATGACGATCCCGATGGTGATGGTCGCAATGCCGCCAGCGAGTTTCGTTTTGGCACCGATGCGGCAGCACCAGACAAACTCGAGACATTCCTGCTCTCCCGTGACCCTCTCGTGGTCGGAGTTCAGCGCAGTGTTCTTGCTCCCGGCTTTGAGCCCCAGTTGTTGGAGTCCGACAATCTCGAGGATTGGAGCGAGGTCGTTCCGTTGGACGTTTCGAGTGTCAATTGGCTGCCCGGGCTGGAGCTCCTTCGTTATGAGGTCCCGGGAGGTTTGTCAGAAGGCAAACGGTTCTTCTCGTTCGAAGCGCCGGATTGATCATTGGTAGAGTGGATCATATCCGAGGATCTGAGGGCCATTTGCGAAAGGTGAGGGTTGTCGCCAATCCCTCGGTGAAGCACTCTTGAAGAACTTCTTGGCGATTCGGATTGATTCGGCGTGTTCTCCCAAGCGAGCGGCGCAGTCGCTCCAACCAATCAAAGCCTGCAACGCATCTGTGTGATGACGGTTGCCCTGTTTCGCGAAGGCAAATTTAAAGCAGTGTTTGGCCGCTTGCCATTTCCCCAAGTGCCAAAGAGCGACTCCTAGTCTGAATCTCATTCTCGTCATGGTGGACCAGTCATCCGGTGCGAAATCTCGGAAATCCCATGGCTTGAAGTAACGCGCAGCGAGAGCTTCTACCTCCTCCCACTCCTGATGGCGATAAGCGTGCTCGATGTCAGAGGGGAGACTGAATCCCGACAGAACTTGAAGGGAAAGAAGAAATGCAAGAATGACCTTCACGTCATGTCGGAACGATCTACTGAGGATAATCTTGGGCATTTTGTTTTGGCGCGCTGGTCTTGTCTTTGGCCTCTCTAGCCTTTTGGGCTTTCTCCAAAAGATCAATCCCTCTCCTAAGATTCTCTTCCTCTTGAGGAGATCTCGGAGTGTTTTTGATCGGTGGCGGAAGCGGGGGCTCTTCTGAAGATGTGTTCCTTGTTAGCAGAATGGACCCTCCAATCAGAAAAAGTAGGACAGGGATGTAAATCTTACGATTAAATGACCTATCCAAATGGACAATAGATTCAGGCTCGAGCGGGTTCATCGCGTAGGTGTCAACCCAGAGGTAACGAAACCTTCTCGTGAACTTGACCGACTGAAAGTCAGGTGAGGTCTCCACGATATTCGTCTTGGAGATGATCCAGATCTCCGAGACTACGAGGGAGGCCAGCAGGCAAGCGGTTGAAAGAATGGTCCGGTTTGGATCAGATCCGATCAGCCCTGGGAGAATGAACAGCCCGGCCAAGGTCATTTGGAGGAATCTCAAAAGGCCTGGGCTGACACCTGAGGTCAGGTCCTTGATCTCTTGCTGAGCTCGGGCAGAGCGTTCTTCGCGATGGCGATCTTCAGAAAGTTCGAGGTATCGAAATCTCGCCAGAACATCATTCGCCTTTTCTTCTGATTGAAACGGCCCGATGAACATTTGGTTTGGAGTGCCATGGTTTGCAAAGATCACTACTTCGTTGGTTTCATTGAAACCAACTTCGAATGGAAACTCCGAATGCATCGGGGTTCTGTGGGCAATAAATGAGAGGGGGCCAGCTGAAAGACGAAGCCTGACTTCATCCTCTTGAATCACTTCGTAGGTGATTTTGAAGAATGCGGCAATGAGGGCAAAAGAACCAAACCCTGCGCAGAAGATCATCGGTTTGACAGGATCATCCAACCATGACCAAAGAAACCCTGCCGCTCCAAAGAGTAAGATCGCCAGAAGGGCACAAATGACACGGCTCCGTATCGAGAGCCTTTTGGGAGTGAGAACAAGAGCACTCCTGAATTGCCCTTTCTTGAAGACCTGTTTCTCTTCGAATGTCATACGACTAGGGAGCAGCTGAATTCGCTTTCACCTCCTCCAAAAACTCCCAGCGGTTGAGGAGTTCATCGGCCTTCTTTTTAGCTTCCTCAAGCTCGGCCATCACGACGGGAATTTGTTCGTAGTCGGTTTGGACCTCGGGTGAGGCGAGTTTCTCCTGCAAAGCAGTGACCGCTTCGTCGGCTTCCATCACTTTGTCCTCGAGAGTCTCCAGCTCCATCGCCTCCGCCATAGTGAGCTTGCGGGGTTTTTCTTTTTTGGCCTGCTGACGTTTTTTGGCCTCGCGATTCGCGGCCGTGGCCTGGGCTCGGGCAGCGTTTTCGCGGGCCTGGCGTTTCTCAAGATAGTAGGAAAAATTTCCGGGCGAGACCCGCACGCCATCGTCTTCGAAGGCCACGATCTGGTCGCAGATCCGGTCGAGGAAATAGCGGTCGTGCGAAACGACGAGAATGGTCCCGGGGAAAGCCGCGAGCGCTTCTTCGAGCATGCGAAGCGATTGCAGGTCGAGATCGTTGGTCGGTTCGTCGAGAACGATCAAGTTGCCGCCGGTCTTCAGGACTTTGGCAAGCATGAGGCGGGCGCGTTCACCCCCGGAGAGAAGGTCGACCCGTTCGTTGATGCGATCGTCGGAAAAGAGAAAGCGCTTGAGGTAGGCGCGGGCTCCGATTGTTTCCTCGCCGAATTCGATCTTCTCGTTGCCACTTGAGATTTCATCGAGGAGCGAACCCGTTCCGTCGAGTTGCATCCGGGATTGGTCAATGTAATTGACCTTCACCTGCTTGCCGAGCGTGGCGGTGCCGGTGGTTGGTTGGAGTTGTTGCAGGCAGATCTTAAGGAGGGTGGATTTGCCGACGCCATTTTTGCCCACGATGCCGGTGCATTGTCCTTCTTCGAGGGAGAGGTCGAGATGACGGAAGAGAGTGCGATCGCCGAGGGTGATCGAAACGTCTTCGAGATCGGCGATGGTGTTGCCGAGCCGGGGAGGCGGGGGAATGAGAAGGTCGATTTCGCCCTCGCGTTCCGGCGCGTCCTGGTCTTTGACGGCGTAGAAGGCATCAAGTCGTGAGCGCGATTTGGTGGTGCGGGCCTTGACCCCGGCGCGCACCCATGCGAGCTCGTCCTTGAGAAACTTCTGTCGTTTTCGCTCGGCGTTCTCGGCGATCTCCTGACGAATTGCTTTTGATTCCAGAAAGGCGGTGTAGTTGCCGGGGTGTGAGTAGGCTTTGCCACCGGCAATCTCAATGATGCGGGTGGCGATCTCGTTGAGGAAATAGCGATCGTGGGTCACGAAGATGACCGCGCCGGTGTAGCTTTTGAGGAAGTCTTCAAGCCAACGGATCGACTCGGAATCAAGGTGGTTGGTCGGCTCGTCGAGGAGCAGGAGATCGGGTTGCGATGCCAAAGCCCGACAAAGGGCGACCCGGCGTTTTTCGCCGCCCGAGAGCGGGCCGGTTTCGGACTCGAGTGGCGGGGTGGCGAGGGCGTTGGAAAGCGAAGTGATGCGGGCGTCGAGGTTCCAGCCGTCGGTGTGCTCGATGAGAGTGAGAAGGTCGGCAAGTTCGCTTTCGGTTCCTTCGCCGTTCTCATAGCGGGTCAGCGCATTCGCTACATCAGCGGCTCCCGCGATGATGTTGTCGTAAACCGAGAGTTCGGGGTCGAGTTCGAACTCCTGGGGCAGGTATCCGATTCGAAGGCCACGTCGGGCTGAGAGCTCACCGGAGTCCGGTTGGTTTTGACCGGAGAGGATCTTGAGAAGGGAGGACTTGCCGCATCCGTTGCGGCCGACGAGTCCGACCTTCTCTCCGGCCGCGATGGCGAGAGTCACTCCGTCGAGGAGAGTCTGGTGGCCGTAGGCGAGTCGGATTTCGTTTGCGGAGAAAAGGGTCACTTTTGATTTTTGAAGTGAGAATTTTGAATGATGGATCTAGCGCTCGTTCCTCGCATGAGTTTGAAGTTGTCAGTGTTCAGTTTTCAGAACTGGCTAGAGGAAGTTGGTGGAAGCGGTGCTTTGAAAGACTGGACTAAGTAAGCGGTGGCGGGGGGACGGGAGAGCCTTCCTTCCTGAAGAGATCGCTGAGAAACATGAGGTCAAATTTATCCTTCTCGCGATAAGTTTGCTTGGTCCACCAAAGAAGTTTGGGAGAGGCAAATGGGATTGGGATGCCTTGGATGTTGTGCCATTGAATCTCATGTTTTGCTTCATCGAATGTGACCCCGCAAGCTGAAGCCATGAGGTCTACCGTGATTTCATCTGCGATTCGAACGACGGTATAGTCCTCTACTTCGGTTGGAGCCACGGACTTGGCCGCACCATCTTCCAAAATTGTGAGAGCATCCAAGGCGAGCTGGGTATTCTCAGGAGAACTGTCTATCAGAATATCGAGATCGAAAGTGGTTCGGGTGTTCCCAGCATGGATGATCGCAAATCCCCCGACAATGACGTAGGAAACTGACCTTGAATTGAGCTCACGGGCAATGTTGAGGAGGTCTTCGAGGCGAGGCTCTCGACAGGGTTCTAGCGAAGGAGATTCTTCTTCGTCCATTGATCTGCCTCCTCATGGGATTTGAACAGGAAGACTCCACGAGGGGATTTGAGTGGGGTCTTACGGATTTCGAGAGCCGTTTTCGCCAGGCTGAGTGAAGCTCGCAGTGCTGCTTCGCCAGTGAGTTGTCCACGGCGCCGTCCCACCACTTTGGTCCGGGGATCTCCGGCATCGATGAGGTCGTTCATGAAGAAAGGATAGGCACGAACGGCGAAAAATGCACGAGCAGAGATTCTGTGAGATTACTACTGTGGTAATTCTTCAACGCAGATCAGCGCGGGATTGGTGGCCGCCTTCTTGCCGTCGACTTCGTATTCCGCCCAGATGGCGTGGGCTCTTTTGGATGGAGTCTTCCAGAGGAAAATGCCATCGGGGCCGGGCGATCCGAGAACCTGGTCTTCAGCGTAGAAGATGACCTTGGTTGGGGCTGGTCCATCACGAAGGGCCTGGATGCCGAGAGCGAGGTTTTGTCCGTGTGGGACCGACATTCCAAAAGATGATCGGGGTTTGAATTTGGGGAGCTTCTTCTTTTTGTCAGTCGTTTCGGCGGTGATTTGGAAGGCGGCGTCTTTCGTTTGCCAGGCCCGCCAAACATAAGCGGTGGCACGGTCGGGAAGCCAAACCGTGTTGGCCGGGTCGCCCTGATATTTTTCGAAAGGAACAACGGTGGCGTATTGCCGGTTGATGGTGGAGCGGTCGCCACGCCATCCGCTTTGAAACGAAACCGGTTTCAAGGGAACGGCATCACCAGGTTTGGTCTTGTCGGGGATTCGCAGAGCGGCGATTCCGCGAATCCATGGCACAAAAAGGGTGCCCGAATTGGCCCAGTCGTGTTTGCATTCATGTTGCAGGCCGAGCGCCCAGGGATTGCCCGCTTTTACCGAAGGAACGTAGAATTTGTCGATCGCAGGGAGCATCTTGAATCCATCGGGCTTGGCTCCAATGACATACATTTCGGGGATGCGGGCTCGTTCCGGTCCAATCTTTTCGGGGTCGGTCACCCACGAGCAGCTCACCGCATTGGTCAGAAGCTTGTCCGGTTCTTCCATGAGCATGGGAACGCACATCCCGCCGGCCGACATGCCCACACCCACGCGGGGTACGTGAACGAGCGCGGGCCTTCCGGTTGTTTCGGCAAACTCCTTCAAAGCGGCATTCATCGCTTCGCGGAGTCGCTTGGGAGGGTTGTTGAGCTTCAGGTTGATGTTCGTGGCCATGTGGGCGAAGCCGAGCTCGCGGCAGAGGGTCGGCCAACGACCGGTGGTCTTTAACTTGTAGTGAACCGCGTGAATGAGCAATCCCCGGACAGGTTTGGCTTCTTTCGGAATGAACAGATCGACCTTGACCTTGGCGGATTCAATCTCCGTGTGAAGTACGAGGTCTTTCGGACCTCCCGCAAGAGAGAGCGAAGTGAAAAAATACAGAAAGGCTCGAAACATGGTGGCTGATCTTACTTCTTTGGCTTCGATTTTGGAGCGTTGGGCTGGATCACGATGCGATAGCCGAGGTAGGGTTGATCGTCACGGGAGGAATAGCGGTCGCGGTAGGCGCTGCGGCAATTGGTGGCGAGGGTGAGCCAGGACCCGCCGCGTGCACCGTAGTCGCGGCACCATTCGTAGACATTGCCGTAAACATCGTGAAGTCCCCACGGGTTGGCTTGAAAGCTCCCAACCGGTGCCGCTTTGGCAAAGCCATCCGCAAGAGTGCGGTGGGCGTGGTTGGAGAAGATGTCGCCGCTGTCGTAGTAGCTCTTATCGGCAAAGTTGGCGTGAAGGGGCAGAAGGCGCAGGTCGTTGCCAAAGTAGTAACGGGTGGAAGTGCCGGCCCGGGCGGCGTATTCCCATTGCTCTTCGGTGGGGAGATCGTATTCCCAACCGTCGGGGAGTCTTCCCGCTTTTCGTTCTTCTTCGGTGAGGGTTCTGGAGATCATGCGACGGCCATCGTCCCAGTGTAGGTCGCCAATCGGTTCGTTTTTGTTTCGTCCTGCCGGGACTTGCCCGCGACGGCGAACGTTCTGGGTCCAGGTGAGCTCGTATTTTCCAATCCAAAACCCATCCTTGATCGTGACTTGCCGGGGTTCTTCATTGGGATAACGACCGGGAGTGTTGGCTGGGGAGCCCGCGGTGTAGGTCCCGGGCGGACACCAACAAAATACCATGCCCCGCGAATTGACCCATTCGTCACCGATTTTGTTCCCCGGCTTGAAGGTGTCGGGCGGGGAGATGGCAAGCGTGGCGTTGGTTTGCGGAGCGGGTTGAAGAGTATCGGCATAACCGATGAGACATCCCGTAGGGAGATCAGTCGGAAGCTTGAGTCGCTTGAGCGAGTCGATGAGGATGCGGTTGTTGGTGGCACCACCGCGTTTGTGCATCGATTCGATCAGACGGGTCACGACGACACTGCGATTGTTTGAGGTCGCGAAGCGAAGTTCGTTTTTTTCCTCTTTGATTTCACCTTTGAAGTAAAGGAGAGCAGTTCCTCGAGTCGGGGTGTTGCTCGCCCAGGCTTCGACCATTCTGGTGAGTTCCTTTTCGCTCAACAGGGGCGAGGTTCGGCAGCGATAGCCAAACTTTTCGAGCTTTGGAGCCACCGAGTCATCTCCAATCACGAGAGCCACCCGGTGCTCTGCTCTGAGGGCAGAGAAGGTCGCAACAAGAATGAGGAAACAGGGGATCCAAGACATCAGTCTAAACCATGATTTCAGTGAGCGGGCCGTCCTGATTGAGGTCGAGGATGGCGCTGTCCTTGAGACCGAAAGACTCCGCGCGCTCACCCACCGAGTGCAGCAGGGAAAGGTAGAGGCTGTTGATGGTGCGGTGACCGGGCTTTCCATACCAGGGATAGCGGAGGTAGCGGTTGCCGAGCTTCAGGCGGCCGCCGAGATCTCCGATGAGCACGAAGGGCCACTCGTTGCAGACAGGGTGATGGCCTTCGGCGGAATCGGAAAGATAAACGACCAGGGTATTATCGAGCATAGTGCCGTTGCCCTCGGGAATGGATTCCAGGGTTTTGAGGAAACGAGCGAGACCCTCGAGGCAACGTCGTCTGATCAGGGCATGGCATTCTCCTGAGGATAGCCCGGCAGCCGATCCTCCGTGACCGATGCCATGGGCGTTGACCATGCCGTTGCCCTTGCCAATTTCACTGGAGTGGCAGCTGATGCCGATGCGGTCGGGTCCGGCACAGGCCGAGACAGTGGCGACATTAGTGAGGCCGGCGATGAAGGTGCCAGCCGCGATATCAAACTGGGCATCGAGACGGGCGAAAGCCCCGGTGGGTCCGGGGTTGGCATTCTTGAACTGCATCGGTGCCCCGAGCTTGGGGTCGATTTGCGGAGTGGCCTTGGCAATGCGGGGACCCATCTTGGCAAGCTTTTCCTGCCTCAACGTCATGCTGTCGAAGGCTTCGAGGTAGCGCTCGAGCTTCTCCTTCTCCTTGCTGTTCAGTTGCTTCTGGAGGCGTTTGATGTCGTCGGCCATGAAGGAGAAGAGCTCGGTGTCGACATCGAATGACCTCCTTGCCGACCCGTCGGCTCCGGCTGCAAAGAACTGCTTTTGTGCCAGGACGGGATTCATGATGGTGGGGAGGGCTTTTCCTCGGGCTTTCGACGTGATGTTGTAACCAAGAGCACCGTACTTTTCGGAAATCCCCACCCCGACATGCGGAAAGACCCCCGGGAGATTGCGGGCCATGGCGGCGTCGATGGTTTCTCCGAAGGGGCCCTTCTTCATAGGCCAGCATCCCAACGCAGCAAAGCCCATGTTGTGACTGCCTCGTGCAATCTTGCCCGAAAGACCGTTGATTAGGGTCATGCGTTCTTTCCAGGGGGCGAGCGGTTCGAGGCTGGAAGCGAGCTTGACTCCATCGAGAGTGCGTTCCTCCAGCTTGTCAGGATTCTTTGCTCGTTCGATGCCTTTGGGTTGGATCTCTCCGGGGTAAAGGCCGTTCCCTTGCACAAAGAAGAGAACTCGGGCGGGTTTCGTACTTCCCTCGGCTGCCTGCAGATCTCTCAGAAAAGGAGCGAGATAGAGGCCGGCAGTGCCGAGGGTGGTGCCACGGAAGAAGGTGCGACGATTCATAAAGGTGGACATGGCGGAATCAGAAGGGGTTTTTGTTTTTGGGGATGGGTTGGGCCTGACGAAGAAGAAAGGAATCGGAAGTCAACAGTGATGCCACGAGGGCACGAAAGCTACCGCCGCCTTTGCGATAGGCTTGATGGGCGTCCTGAAGGGTGTTGGCGTCGCCCAGCGTTTCGTTGCGGCCCATAAAGAAGCGGAAGGCATAGCGGACGAAGACCTGCTCGACGTGTTCCGACTTGGCGAGGAAGTCGATCATCTCGGTGGGGCCGTCGAACTTCCGGTGGAGGTCCGGAAAGATGGTACGCGAGACTTCGGCTGAGGCGTCGACCGGCTGGGTCGCGTCGACCCGTTGGTACCGACCGTAGTGGTCGTATCGTTCGAAGGCGAGGCCGAGCGGGTCCATGTTCTGATGACAACGCCAGCACTCGGGCTTGTTGGTGGCGATCTTGAGACGGTTTCGGAATGAGGTGTGTTCTTTTTCGGGAACGCGGGCATCGACGCCAATGGGAATATCGGGAACCGAACCGCCGAGGAGATGAGTGCGGATCCACTTTCCGCGCTGCACCGGATGATTATCAAAATTTCCAGACCAGGCCGCGAGCCACGCTGGATGAGTGAGGACGCCGGCCCGTTCGTCGGATGGAAAAGTCACGGGCTGCAAGTGAGCGGCCCACCGCCAGTCTGGTGGAAGACTGAAGGCGGTATGATATTTGCCGCGCTTCACGTGCCGCCGCTCCAGCTTTCCTTTGTCGGGGCCGTTCTTGGTGACGCGCTTCGCGTTGACGTAAAACCTGCGAGTGGTGAGAAGCTCGGCGAGGACGTTTTGATCTTTGCGAAGGATGTCGGCCATCGTCATTTCGAGATCGGCGACCAACCAGCTGGCTTCGTGTTGCCCTTCGGGCGGGGCGTCTTTGAAAATCTCGGTGGCATTAGGATAGTCGAAATACTCACGAAAGAACTGGAAGATCCGCGGGTTCTTGATCTGCGCCTCCGACTCATCGATGAGGGCCGAGTTGACGAGCTCTGCGACTTCACTTGTGGTGCCCAGTTTGTTTTCCTGAGCCGGATTGATGAAGTGATCATTGGGCGTGTTTCCGAGGGCGTATGAGAGGGCAAAAGCTGTTTCGGCAGGGGAAAGTCGGACGCGTCCATATTCGTCGGGTTCGCCCCCGCCGAGTTCCGAGCGGAAGAGGAATTCCGGTTGCATCAAAACCGCGGTGAGCATGGCCTCGGCTGCGATGAAGTGGTCTCCGGTGGACTTGGCTTTTTGATAGAAGGCGACAAAGCGCGCTTCCTCTTCGGAAGTGGCACGGCGACCGATAATTTTCACAAAGGCGAATCGCAGGGCCTCGCTGACCTTTTCGATCGCGGGAGGTTGATCGGGAATCACCAGGCTTCTAAAAATGCGGTCCTTGGATCGTTCCCCGACCAGAGCAGCCGCGACCTTCTTGGCATTCCCGAGAAGGGGCGCGGTGGCTGCTTCATCGATGAAGTAGCCATGGGCGTAGTCCTTGATAACCGGGCCGTCGAGATAGCTCAGTCCATTGGCCAGCCCCTTGATGTTCTCACCTAGCCGGGGCATCACGCTTTGGTAAATGTCAGGACGAAGCCGCCAGAGTCGGGGCGGAGCGGGGAAGACCGCGGGGAGACGTTTTTCGAAGAGAAACTGATGATCGACGTAGTTTCCGAATTGCGGGAGGGAAAGGCGCTCCGCAGTAGCGGCCTGTGGAGTTTGGGTTTTGAGGAGTTCCACGCGAAGCCACGAAAGAACCGCCTGACGTTCTGCCGCCGTTGGCTGGTCCTTTTTCTTGGGAGGCATATCCCGGAAGTGCAACTGGTCGCGGACCATGCGCCAGATCTCCAGTTTGTCGGTGTCGAAAAGGTCGGGCGCGAGCTTTTCGAGCGAGAGATTTCCTTTCTTGGTCGCGGAGTCGTGGCAATCGAGACAGTAGTCTTCGAGAAAAGGAACGACGGTTTTCTCAAAGGTCTCCGAAGGTGCCGCGCAGGCTCCTCCGGAAAGCAGGAGTGCCATATTGAAAAAGCGAGCAATGATCCTGATCATCGAGAGAACCTGGCTAGTTTATTTATACGAAGTCAGATCGATCGGGATTTCATAAGGACGGGCTTTGGAGGAGGTTGATTGGGGAAAAAGGCAAGAGTTGAAGCGTCGAGCGAAAATAGCTTGTTTGTTAGAATCACAATGCTACTCCCTTGCCCGTTTCAACTTGCAGAGAATCGAACGATGAACAGCCTTCTTGATTTCACACCAGACGACCGCATTGCGGATTCGGGCCGAGTTTGAGGAAGCAGTTTGATTCCCAGAGGCCCGTTCAGACACCACGGGCCCCGATTTGAAGTTTTTCGAACGCGACCCGTTTCTCCTCTCGCGACATTTCGAATTTCAAATCTTCAGTAATGGCCCAAAGCCAAAACTCATCAGAGCAACTCAAGCCTCATCAGCTCATCTGGCAGCTGATGGAAGGTTTCCGGACGCGCTATGCCTGGGCGATCGCGGCGCTCGTTGTTTTTACGCTCATCAATTACCTCGCGCCGCTGGTGGCCAGTGCCACGATTGACTTGGCTTTGTCCACAGAGGAAGGAGAGGTGCCCTCAATCACGAGGTGGGTTTTGGATTTACTTGGAGGAGCCGAGTTCGTGAAGGCGCATTTGTGGACACCTGCTCTGGTGATGGTGGTCCTCACCATCGTGGCAGGGGTGTTTAGTTTCCTCAAGGGGCGGTTGTCGGCATCGGCTTCCGACGGAATTGCCCGCCGACTGAAAGACCGCCTTTACGATCATTTGCAACATTTACCACAGCGGTATCACGACAAAGCAGAGACCGGAGATTTGATTCAACGGTGCACCTCGGATGTGGAAACCCTGCGGATGGCGCTTTCCTCCCAGGTGGTGGACGTGAGCAATTCGTTGCTCCTGTTGTCAACAGCGGTGCCCATCATGATGGCGTTGGATGCCAGGATGGCGGCGTGGTCCTTTGTGCTCGTGGTGCCGGTGATTCTTTTTGGCTACTTCTATGTCGGGCGGGTGAAGCATCGCTTCCAAGAGGTCGATGAAGCCGAGGGTCGGGTCACGAAGTCGGTGCAAGAAAACCTCGCCGGGCTGCGGGTGGTCCGGGCGTTTGGACAACAGGAGCAGGAGATTGAGAAGTTCGCCGTTCCGAATCAGGAGTATCGGGATCGCACCCTCCACTTGATTCGATTGATGGCCTTGTATTGGTCGATTTCAGATCTGGTGGTGTTGGTGCAGCAAGGGCTGATTCTTTTTATCGGAGCTCATTACATTTCCGGTGGGACCATGACGGTGGGAACCCTGGTTGCCTTCATGATGTTTTTGAATCTCTTGCTTTGGCCGGTGAGACAAATGGGAAGGACTTTGACCGAGCTGGGAAAGTCAGTGGTGGCGTTGAATCGAGTCGGGGAGATTCTCTCCGAGGAAGAGGAGAAAGATCCTGACGAGCCAGCACGATTGGCGGCAGACCGGGCGAGTGGGGAGATTGAATTTGACGGAGTGAGCTTCGGTCATCGCGAAGGGCATGCCGCCTTGCATGACATCTCGTTTCGAATTCCAGCCGGGAATACCCTGGCGATCGTCGGACCATCAGGTTCGGGCAAGACGACGATTCTGAACCTGCTCCTTCGATTCTATGATTATGAAAAGGGGTCGATTTGCTTGGACGGGCTCGAGTTGAGTGAGTTTGAGCGGAAATGGGTTCGGTCCCAATTTGGGATCGTGATGCAGGAACCGTTCCTGTATTCAAAAACGATCGGAGACAACTTGAGGCAGGCCCGCTCCGAAGCCTTGCAGGATGAATTGAACGAGGCGGCCCGGATGGCTGACATCCATGAGACGATTTCCGGCTTTTCCTCGTCATATGAAACTCTGGTCGGAGAGAAAGGGGTGACCTTGTCAGGTGG
>JASFWU010000259.1:0-4365 GCA_050049035.1 Akkermansiaceae bacterium
ACAGGCGTCAGGTTTGGGACGTTGCTGTCAATTAAGCAGCAAGTGCGAGCTCGTTAGAGTCTGCAATTATTTGTTTTGATCGGCTTTTAAGGAGGCCAACCGATCAACCTCCACATGCAGCCAGCGTTGCCAGCATTCAGTCGAAACCAGAACGCCCCCGTTGCGAGGTTTAAGATACAACTGATTAGAAAAAAATTCAACTCCAATTCGCTTTCTGGCATATCATACACCCACACCACAATCCCATGAAGTCCCCTTTCATCCTCAGCCCCTTGATTCTGGCGACTCTTGCCCTTCCATCGTCCGCCGAACCACTCATCACTCTGCAGGAGGCCAATGGCACCCACAAACTCCGGGTCGAGCTCCTCAATCTCGAAAAGGAGGTCGCCCTTCTTCGTCGATCCGATGGTGAGGAATTCAATACTCCCCTCGCCTACCTTTCCGCAGAATCCCGGGCCGACATCACCAAGACCTGGAAAGATCATCGGGCCAAAATCGAGAAGCACCTTGATCCGCTCAATGTCGCGATCGGTCACAAGCTCTTTGAAACAAACGGAAACATCTGGAACGAACCCGCCGATCTGGTGGCAAGGCGTCTGCGACTCCCGGTGGAGTCCAAAACTCCGTACACCAGCAGCTACCGCCTCTACACTCGAAGCGGGTATCAGTTTGCCGGAGCCAAGCCCAAGACCCTCGTCGCCCACGGTGACCACAAGGGACGCACTCTTTCTCTTTCGATCGTTTACTCCAACAAGGGCGATTCCCTGAGCACGGTTGGAGCGGGCGAAGACCACTTCAAACAAAACGGCAAGATCATCGACCGTTCCACTCTCGAGGGTGCGATGAAATACGACGCCGCCATGATTGATCGCACCCTCACTTCCGTCCTCGGAAAACCCACCGAGCAAAAGATGCTGGGACAAGGCAACGAAAAGGTGAAGGTGCGGCGATGGGACTGGAACGGGCATTCCTTTCTCCTTTCGCATGTCGAAGAAGAGTATGTTGGTCTCAAGATTGTCCGGGCTTCCTTCGCCGACGGGGGCGGCCGCTACTCTCGGGTGAGCGATGGCGACATGCGCAAGCGCCTCAAAGGAAATGTCACGCGTCTTGAGAACGGCGACGTTTTTATTAAGGACATCCCCATGGTGGACCAGGGACCGAAGGGATACTGCGCACCTGCCACCTTTGAACGCGCCATGCGTCACGCCGGAATTCCCGCCGACATGTATCTCCTCGCCACTCTCGCCACCACAGGCGGTGGCGGCACCAACACCGCCCGTCTTTTCAACGAGGTCGCATACACCACTCGAAGCAAAGGAGGCCGGACGGCGCGGCAGTTACAACTTCCCTCCCTCGCTCCCAAAAAACTCAAGCGCTACATCGAAAAGGGCGTCCCCGTTCTTTGGCAGATGTGCAGTCTTCAGGGCTACAACCAGATCGCAAATTCCAGAACGCGGGCTCGACGCTCGGTCAAGGACTGGGAAGGATATGCCACCCGGATTGCCGAATCAGCCGAGAAGAATGTCCCCCAGCTGGGAGCCAAAGGGAACTACCACATCTGCATGATCATCGGTTACAACGAAACGACCAATGAACTCGCGGTGAGTGATTCATGGGGCAAGAACTACAACATCCGGTGGGTCCACGTCGACGAAGCAGAAGCCGTCAGCAACCGCAACGGGTTCGTTATTGATCTTTAAGAGCGGCCTCAAGGGTCAGCACCACAGGATGGTGATCCGAGTTCACTGGATCTCCATCTTGCAAAACACGCAGGCTGCCATTCTTGATCGGAGCAGTGGTGAAAATGTGATCGATGGCCAGACCATCCTTCAACTCTTGCTTCCAGAAGTTGTAGGTCACTTTCTCTTCCCGCTTCGTTGGATGCATCAAAACGCCGGGCTCCAAGAGAGCCTTGATGGCCGGGTTGGTGGTGGTGGCATTGAAATCGCCCATCAAAATCACCGGGTCGGCGCTCTTCTTCCGATTCTTGATCCGTTCCAAAATCAAGACCGCCGCTTTCTCGCGTGACGGCTGGCTTTGGTGATCCCAGTGGGTATTGAAAACATAGAGTCCCTTTCCCTTTTCATCCAGCAAGCGCACCCAGGTGCAAATCCTGGTCACGTTGTTTCCCCACCCGGTGCTGCCCGGAGTTTCCGGAGCCGGAGAAAGCCAAAACGTTCCCTGATCCTCCGGGTCGGCCTTCCACATTTTGCGATCGAATAGAATGGGAGAATACTCGCCTCGCTTTTTCCCGTCCGAACGACCAACCCCGATGCGCTGAAAACCAGGGAGACCTTTCTCAATGAACTCGACCTGATGATGGTGCGCTTCTTGTAGTCCGATGACCGTAAACCCTCCCTCTTTGAGGAACTTCACCACGCCCGGCGCCCGCTTGCTCCAGTCCCGCACCCCACGATCACTCCGGGTGTCCTGACGAATATTGTAGGTGACGACTTTAACTTCGGCCAGGGCGCAGACCGAGAGGAGAAGAGAAAGGAAAAGAGGGAGCTTCATGTTATCCGAGGAGTTTGTCTTTTAGGTCACGGGCACGTTGCAAAACATCGTTGCCGCCGACCAGATTGACATGCCCGAGTTTTCGTCCGGCACCGGCCGCGGTCTTCCCATACAAATGCAACTTGGCCCCTTCAGTTTGCCAAATGGCATCGCGATCGAGATCGGGATGCCACATGTCTCCAAGGAGATTGAGCATCACGGTGTCCTGCATCAGTTCGGGAGATCCCAAAGGAAGACCACAAACCGCGCGCAGCTGTTGTTCAAACTGTGAGGTCACACATCCGTTCATGGTGTAGTGGCCCGAGTTGTGTGGCCGGGGTGCCATCTCGTTGACCACCACCCTTCCCGATTGCTCCACAAAAAATTCCACCGCGAGAAGACCGCGATAGTCGAGCTCCTCCGCCAAGCGAATCGCGATCTCTTCGGCTTCTCTGGCGGTTTCGTCCGACACCCTCGCCGGGACAATGCTGAGATCGAGAATGTGATTGCGGTGTTCGTTTTCAGCCACCGGGAACGCCCGGCAGGAGCCATCGACTCCCCGGGCCACCAGCACCGAAACTTCACAAGAGAAGTCGACAAAACCCTCGAGCACCGACGGCTCGCCCGAGACCGACTCCCAGGCCGCCTCCAATTGATCAGCCGCGGTGATCTTCACCTGCCCTTTACCGTCGTATCCAAATGCCGCGGTCTTCAGCACCGCCTTGGGTCCCACTTCACGGTAGGCCTCCTCGAGCTCGGGCAGTGAATTGACAAGCGCAAAGGGCGCACACGGAATCCCATGATCGCGAAGGAAGCTCTTCTCACGCGAGCGGTGTTGGCTGGTGCCGATGCTGTGAGCCGAGGGATAAAGCCCCACCGCTGCTTCCACTTTCTCGAGAGTTGGAAGCGGGATGTTTTCAAACTCAACCGTGGCGACATCCACAAGATCACAAAACTCGGCAAAGGCCTCCTCGTCATCGAATGACCGCTTCAGCAAAACGTCAGCCACTCCTTCAGTCGGCTCGGCCTTGGGCGTGCCGCTCCAAACCACCGTTCGGAATCCCATCCTCCGGGCATCGAGGCACAACATGCGGCCCAATTGGCCTCCACCGAGAATTCCCAGGGTCATCATCACTCGGCAGGAGGAAGCACTTTCGACAAAACGGTATCGCGCTGGTCGGTGCGGAACTGTTCCAGCTTTCCAGCCAGCTCGTCGTCACTCGTGGCCAGGATGGAAACCGCGGAGAGTCCGGCATTTCCGGCCCCGGCATCGCCAATGGCATAAGTGGCCACCGGAATCCCTTTGGGCATCTGCACGATGGAAAGAAGAGAATCCATCCCGCTCAAAGCGCGTGACTTCACCGGCACACCGAGCACCGGCAGAATGGTCATCGAGGCCACCATCCCCGGGAGATGAGCCGCGCCGCCTGCTCCGGCAATGATCACCTTGAGCCCACGATCCTTGGCCGTCTTGGAATACTCCACCAGGAGCTCTGGCGTTCGATGGGCACTCACCACCTTCGCTTCGTAAGGCACTCCGAATTGCTCCAGCACTTCAACGGCCTTCTCCATCGTCGGCCAATCGGAATCGCTTCCCATGACCACCCCCACCAAGGGATTCTGTGTCTCGCTCACGGACGGAGTATGGATCGGGAAGCCTTTGATTGGCAAGGCTCATGGCTTCTCAATCGAGATCAGCTCCATCTCATGTGGAGCATGGAGATACCAGAATAATGGGTAGGCACTGGATAAACTACTTCCCCGCTTTGTGATTCCCGACTCCCTTGAATACGGATGATATCATCTGCACTTTCCGAGCGACGACTTTACGATTGGGTTCCTCATTGGCATTGAGACCAATGGCCATTCCCA